>CAZGAN010000043.1:0-13666 GCA_964523655.1 uncultured Bacteroides sp. | reverse complement strand
TTTAATCGCTCACAAAAACACCGTATTTAAGTTAAATGTGTCACTGTGTTTGGCAGACCGCATTTTTATTTGTATCTTTGCATGGTTTTCAAGACTTTTCGGAGACCGCAATCGTTACTACTAAAATATATATTACCGTATGCGTCATACTCCCCACGCTCGTCTCATACTTGAAGACGGCACCGTTTTCGAAGGTAAATCTTTCGGCTATGTTGGGTCAACCGCTGGCGAAGTCGTTTTTAACACCGCCATGACCGGATATCCCGAGAGCCTGACCGACCCTTCATACGAAGGTCAGATTTTAGTGACAACTTTCCCCCTACAAGGCAACTATGGCGTGCCCCCTCGCGGCACTGACCCTCGCGGCATTAGCCAGAACTTTGAAGGTGACCACATCCATTGCAAGGCTTTAGTGGTGCAAGACTATTCGTGGAATAACTCCCACTGGCAGTCTGACCGCTCTTTGGCTGAATGGCTCACTGAAGAAAAAATCCCCGGAATTTACGACATCGACACACGTGCTCTAACGAAGCATCTACGCGATAAGGGTAGCATGCTCGGTAAAATCATTATTGACGGCTGTGACGATGTCGATTTTTATGACCCGAACAAAGAAAATTTGGTCGCTAAAACCAGCTGCACCGATGTGAAAGAGTACGGCGAAGGTGAAAAACTCGTGGTCCTCGTCGACTGTGGCGTGAAACACAACATCATCCGATGCCTCACTAGCCGCGGCGTGCGTGTGGTGCGCGTGCCATGGGATTATGATTTCACCTCTATAAACTACGATGGCCTATTCATTTCTAACGGCCCCGGTGACCCCGATATGGCTACCAAAACTGTCGAAAATATTCGCAAAGCCATTGAAATAGGCAAACCTATTTGCGGCATCTGCATGGGCAACCAATTGCTCTCTAAAGCTGCAGGCGCTAAAACTTACAAACTCAAATACGGTCACCGTAGCCACAACCAACCCGTGCGCCGCGTAGGCACCAACACTTGCTTCGTGACTTCGCAAAACCACGGTTTCGCTGTTGACAACGCTACTCTTCCCGCTGACTGGGAACCACTATTCGTGAATATGAACGACGGCACTAATGAAGGCATCCGCCACAAATCAAAACCGTTCTTCTCTGCTCAATTCCACCCGGAAGCTTCTTCAGGTCCACGCGACACTGAATTCTTATTTGACGAATTTATAGCACTCCTTTAACTCTATAACCACAATTCAGATCTATGCAAGACAACAATATCAAAAAAGTGCTGCTGTTAGGCAGCGGTGCCCTCAAAATTGGTGAAGCCGGTGAATTTGACTACTCAGGTTCGCAAGCGCTCAAAGCTATGAAAGAAGAGGGTATAGAGACTGTGCTCATAAACCCGAACATTGCAACCGTGCAAACCAGCGAAGGCTTTGCCGACAAAATCTACTTCTTGCCGGTAACTCCTTACTTCGTTGAAAAAGTTATCGCTAAAGAAAAACCTCAAGGCATCCTTTTGGCGTTCGGTGGACAAACTGCACTTAACTGCGGCGTTGAGCTTTATCGTGCCGGTACTCTCGAAAAATATGGCGTGAAAGTGCTCGGCACACCCGTGCAAGCAATCATCGACACCGAAGACCGCGAACTTTTCGTTAAAAAACTTGACGAAATCGAAGTTAAAACAATCAAGAGCGAAGCCGTTGAATCTGTTTCCGACGCCCTCCGCGTGGCTAACGAACTCGGATATCCCGTGATTGTTCGTGCCGCTTATGCTCTCGGTGGCCTCGGTAGCGGTTTCTGCGATAACGACGAAGAACTCACTGCTCTCACCGAAAAAGCCCTAGCTTTCTCGCCTCAAGTCCTCGTCGAAAAATCACTCAAAGGATGGAAAGAAGTGGAATACGAAGTGGTGCGCGACCGTTTCGACAACTGTATCACGGTCTGCAACATGGAAAACTTCGACCCCCTCGGCATTCACACCGGCGAAAGTATTGTGGTCGCTCCGTCGCAAACCCTCAGCAACGACGATTATCACTACCTCCGCTCTCTCGCTATAAAAATCATCCGTCACATCGGCATTGTTGGTGAGTGTAACGTGCAATACGCTTATGACCCCAACTCAATGGACTATCGCGTCATCGAAGTTAACGCCCGTCTCAGCCGTTCTTCTGCTCTCGCTTCTAAAGCCACCGGTTACCCATTGGCTTTCGTCGCTGCTAAGCTCGGTCTCGGATACGGCCTCTTCGACCTCCGTAACTCTGTGACAAAAGACACTTCAGCTTTCTTCGAGCCCGCTCTCGACTATGTTGTTGTGAAAATACCCCGTTGGGACCTCGGTAAGTTCCACGGCGTGAATCGTGAAATCGGTTCTTCAATGAAATCTGTTGGTGAAGTTATGGCTATCGGCCGCACCTTTGAAGAGTCAATCCAAAAAGGCTTGCGCATGATTGGTCAAGGCATGCACGGTTTCGTTGAAAACAAACTTATTAAAGTCGACGATATTGACCGCGCTCTCGCTGCTCCTACCGATAAACGCATCTTCGTTATCGCAAAAGCTATGCGCCGCGGATACACCGTTGACCGCATACATGAGCTCACTAAGATTGACAAGTGGTTCCTATACAAACTTCAAGACATCACTCAAACATCTTACGACCTCGAAGAGTACAACACCATCGACGATATCCCCGCTGACTTGCTCCGTCACGCAAAACAACAAGGCTTCAGCGACTTCCAAGTAGCTCGCTCGGTGCTCAAAGACAACATGACCGGTCAAAAAGCCGTGCTCGATGTGCGCGCTCGTCGCAAACAACTCGGCATCCTCCCGGTTGTGAAACAAATCGATACACTCGCTGCTGAGTATCCCGCTCGCACTAACTATTTGTACCTCACGTACAACGGCTCTCAACACGATATCGAATACCTCCACGACCACAAATCAATTGTTGTACTTGGTAGCGGCGCTTACCGCATCGGCTCTTCTGTTGAGTTCGACTGGTGCTCGGTTAACGCTCTCATGACAGTTAAAAAAGAAGGTTGGCGCTCGGTTATGATCAACTATAACCCCGAAACCGTTTCTACCGACTACGATATGTGCGATCGCCTCTACTTCGACGAACTCACATTCGAACGCGTCATGGACATTATCGACCTCGAGCAACCTCACGGCACAATACTCAGCGTGGGCGGTCAGATTCCTAACAACCTCGCTACAAAACTCGATGACCAAGGCGTGAACATTCTCGGCACATCTGCTCAATGCATTGACAATGCCGAAGACCGTCACAAATTCTCAGCTATGCTCGACCGCCTCGGCATTGACCAACCTCGTTGGCGCGAGCTTACAAGCATGGACGATATCCACTCTTTCATCGACGAAGTTGGCTTCCCCGTGCTCGTGCGCCCAAGCTACGTGCTCTCTGGTGCAGCTATGAACGTTTGCTCTAACAATGACGAACTCGAACGTTTCCTCCGCCTCGCTGCTAACGTATCAAAAGACCACCCCGTTGTTGTCACCGAATTCATCCAAAACGCTAAAGAAATTGAAATGGATGCTGTGGCTAAAAACGGCGAAATCGTTGCTTACGCTATCAGCGAACACATCGAATTTGCCGGTGTGCACTCTGGTGACGCTACTATCCAATTCCCGCCGCAAAAACTCTACGTTGAGACCATGCGCCGCATTAAGAAAGTATCGTCGCAAATCGCTAAAGCGCTCCAAATCACCGGCCCGTTCAACATTCAATACCTCGCTAAAAACAACGACATCAAAGTTATTGAGTGTAACCTCCGCGCTTCTCGCAGCTTCCCATTTGTTTCAAAAGTACTCAAAATAAACTTCATCGACCTTGCAACACGCGCAATGCTCGGCCTTCCCGTCGAAAAACCCGCTAAGAGCGCATTCGACCTCGACTATGTTGGCATCAAGGCTTCGCAATTCTCTTTCTCTCGCTTGCAAGGCGCTGACCCCGTGCTTGGTGTAGATATGGCTTCTACAGGTGAAGTTGGTTGCATTGGCACCGACACTTCTGAGGCCATCCTCAAATCAATGCTTGCCGTTGGTCAACGCGTGCCCCAAAAAGCTGTGCTCATGTCAACTGGCTCTGCTCGTCAAAAAGCCGATACCCTCGAAGCTGCTCAAATGCTCAACAAAAAAGGCTACAAAATCTACGCTACTGCCGGTACTCACCGTTTCCTCAACGACAACGGCATACCCGCTGTGCTCGTATACTGGCCTTCTCAACCCGACATGCAGCCGCAAGCACTCGACTTGCTCCACAGCCACGAAATCGACATGGTGGTGAATATTCCCAAAAACCTCACTTCTGCCGAATTGAGCAACGGGTACAAGATTCGCCGCGCTGCAATCGACCTCAACGTGCCTTTGCTCACAAACGCTCGATTGGCTTCTGCATTCATTCGCGCATTCACTACTCTAAGCCCCGATGATATCCAAATACTCAGCTGGGACGAGTATTAATGAAATAAATTCTTATTAAAATCTCCGGCTTGCATCGCTTGTGAGCCGGAGATTTTTTTGTGCAAATTTTTAGCACTTAACCTCGCTTTTTTTGCATTTGTTATCTTTGTGAAATTCAGATTTTTTGTAATTTTGCATTGCATGGCAACATAGCAGTTTATCCGATTTTTTAATATGCGCATTTTACCTCTCATCATCATATCTTCATTGCTCCCAATTGCCGCCACCGTGGGCGGATGCGGAAATAACGATGCCTCGGCTCAAGCTCCCGTGCGTCACGAAACAACAGGCGACGCTTTAGATATTATTTTTGCCCCCGACTCTAATCGCTGGGAGCAAAGCTATGATTCTATGCCTGACAATGACTGCAAACGCGTCAAAGTTAACGGCCTTGGCGGCCCCCTCGCTAAAGTCTTCAATGATAGCAACTATTTGCACTATGCCATAGCGCAAAAACTCGGCATCGACCCCATTGACAGCGATTTTGATGCTTGGAACTTGAAACGCCCTATTGTTAAAATCAAATCTTGTCCTGAGTACTATGTCGCCGAGCTCACTCACTCTCTCCCATATCTCATCCCCGAAGCCGCAAATTTGCTTAGCGAGATTGGCCATCGTTTCAACGACACTCTCAAAGCTCGTGGCGGCGGATACTACCGTCTGAAAGTCACCAGTTTGCTCCGCACCAATGCCTCTGTGCGACGCTTGCGCCGTGTGAACCGCTGCGCTGTTGACTCTTCTGCTCACCGTTTCGGCACTACTTTCGACATCAGCTACACCCGTTTCATGCTCGACAAAAAAGGCGGTGTCAATCGCCGTCAAGAAGACCTTAAAAATCTACTCGCCGAGGTCATATATGCCGTTCGTGAAGAAGGTAAATGCTATGTCAAGTACGAGCGCAAATCTGGATGTTTCCACATCACCACCCGAAAATAACAAAATTTAATCTCATTTCATCTACATACCCTCTCTCCTTATTCGTTAGAGATTTAATATCATAATCGAAAAAATGACTGCCTCTGTTCAAAAAGTTATTGGTCGTCGCCGAAACCTTATTGTTCGAATCCTCAAGTATTTGTCGCTCACGGTTTTCGGCATTGTGCTCTTTGTGCTCGGTTTGCTCATGGTTGCTGTGTCTATTCTCACACCTGAGCGCCTAACGCCTATTGTTGAGCGAGTTGCAACTGCTTCATTGCAAGATGCCGAAGTCAAAATCGACAAGGTTGAGCTATCTATGCGTAAACAATTCCCATTCCTTTCCGCTGAGATAGTAAACTTCTCTATCATATCTACCAAAATGCAGCATCTTGCGCCTGAATTGCGCAAAGATGTCCCTCAATGGGCTGACACCGTGGTTAGCGTTGACCGCTTTAACGGTGGCATTAACATCGCCTCTCTGCTAATCTATAAACTCCATCTCAGCGATGTCACCGTTGATGGCCCCGCTCTCAATGCCGTGGTCGTCAACGACTCTATCTGCAATTATGATATCGTTGCCCCATCCGAAGAGCCATCAGAACCTTTTGACTGGACTTCTTTGCCCACAATCGAACTTAAACGTTTCGAAATTGTGAATCCGCGCACCATGCACTATCTTGATGTGCCCTCAAACACATACATTGCCGCCGACTTCAAAGAGGCTAGCCTTTCGGGCAAAGATGCACCGCTCTATCACCTCGATTTCACCGGCAACGTCTCTACTCCCTCTATAGCTCAATATCTCAAACTCTCTGACATCGCTTTCGCTCTCAAAGGCGATTTGATTTGGGACCAAGACACCCCATACCGTGTCGGAATTAATAACCTCAATTTCGAGCTACCTCTGCTTAAAGGCAAACTCAACACCGATGTCAATTTCAAAGACGACCTCATTGTCGAAAAACTCAAACTCGATTTCAACCCCATACAAATCAGCGAAGCTTTATCGCTTCTCCCCGAGTCGCTTTGCAAAGAATACAGCATCCCTGCCGGCATCGAAACAAATGCACAAGTTGAGCTCGCTGCCGAGTTGACTGAGCCCTACAACGTGTCGGGCACCGCTTTGCCCCACGGCAAACTCTCCATTAATGTGCCCGATGCTCAATTCAGCTGGCAAGATGTGAAGTTCGACAATCTCGCTGCCGAAGTCGAAGTCTCAATGCCTAATGACAACCTCGACAATGTTGTTGTCGACCTCAAACGCATAAACGTGCGTGGCCCTGCCACCGATTTAACCATAAAAGGTACTGTCACTAATGTGATGTCCGACCCTCTCTTTGATGGAAACATCATCGGCACTTGCGACCTCGCCAAGCTCCCTCCGGTGCTCTCAAGCATGATTCCCGGCTCGGTCAGCGGATATCTGCAAGCCGATGCTCGCGTGGTTGGTAGCCCTTCTATGTTCACACCTCAAGACTTCCATCGCCTGAAAGTTGAAGGCGAAATGTCGGTTGACCGATTGCTCTGGCAATACACTGATTCAGTGCCAAACAGAGTGTTCGCTAACCATGCTGTGTTCTCTTTCGGCACAAACGATAAGTCATCGAAAAACGGCAAAGTCGCCGATAGCTTACTCACCGCAAAGATAAAACTCGACTCTGCTTATATCGAACAAAGCGAGATAAAAATGAGCCTCGTTGACTTCTCTTTTGGCGTCGGCGTGGTTAATAAATATCGTCGCGAAGGCGACCGCAGCATTGTGCCTATGGGCGGAGGCATGCACATCGGCAATATGCGCATGCTCATGACTTCCGACTCCACTGTCGTGCGACTCGGCAAAGCCGACGGTACGGTTGTTATGCGCTCGCACAATAACGACTATAAAACCCCCGAATTTATTCTCGACCTTGGCTTGAAACATCTCGGCATGGGCTCTCCTTCTGCCAAAATGATGCTTTCTAACGCCAAAGCAAACCTCATCGCTTATAAAGAGCCTCAAGGCAAACGCGCAAAAGAAATGTCGAAACTATGCGACTCAATCAAGCACGCAAACCCAAAAATGCAGCTCGACTCCGTCTATGCTTTTGCCTCACGTGTGTATAGCGAAAATCATCCACACAAACAAAACGTGGCCCAAGTCGATTCTACCGAGGTAGTTGACTTCGGCGTTGATGCCGGCATTAAACGTGTGCTTTTGGGTTGGGCATTTAAAGGCTCGTTGTCATCGGAAAAAGCCGGCATGTACACCCCGTATTTCCCCCTCCGAAACCGTTTGAGCAACGTCAATGTCACCTTCAACAACGACTCCGTGCGATTGCGCGACGTATCTTATAAAGCCGGACGTAGCGACTTTAAACTCACCGGTAGCATCACCAACATTCGCCGAGCTCTAACGTCGGGCAACCGCTCGCCCCTAAAACTTGTGTTTAACCTCGAAAGTGACACTTGCGATGTCAACGAATTGGCTGCCGCTGTCTTTGCCGGCTCTGACTATATGAACCGTATCGCTCAGTCTGACCAAGCTAAGATTAACCTCAGCAACGTGGAGAGTGAAGCGCAGCTCGAAAAAATGATAACCAAGCAAGCTAGCATTGCTGAAACCGACTCAATGAGCGCATTCCTCGTGCCTAAAAATATTGACGCCGAGCTACACGTTCATTCTCACAACGTGATTTACTCCGACCTATTGCTCCACCATCTCGACGGCACCATCTCTGCCTACGACGGCTCTATCAATATGCAAGGCTTAAAAGCTAAATCTGATGTCGGCTCTATATCCTTGACCGCTCTTTACATGGGCCGCAATATTGATGAACTTAAATTCGGTTTCGGCATGAAAGTTGACGATTTCAACATAAACCGTTTCCTCAAACTTGTGCCCGCCGTTGACTCTATTATGCCTATCATGCGCGACTTTAGCGGTATCATCTCCGCCGATATTGCCGCTACCAGCAACATCACCCGTAGCATGGATATTGACATGCCATCCTTGCAAGCGGCTATCAAACTAAGCGGCGATTCACTCGTGCTCATCGACCCCGAAACCTTCAAAATCATGTCGAAATGGCTGATGTTTAAAGATAAAAACAAAAACGTGATTGACCACATGGCTGTGCAAATGACCGTTGAAGACAATGTGATGCAACTTTATCCTTTCATCTTCGACTTCGACCGTTACCGCCTGGGCGTGCAAGGTTCTAATGACCTCGCTATGAACTTTAACTACCACGTCGCTGTTTTGAAATCTCCAATACCTTTTAAATTTGGTATAAACATAAAAGGTAATGCCGACAAATACAAAGTACGCTTGGGCAGAGCCAAATTCAACGAAAAAACAGCTTTACAAGTCACAACTATCGACACCACACGTGTCAACCTTGTGAAACAGATTCAGAACGTGTTCCGTCGTGGTGTGCGTAATTCTAACTTCGCGCGAGTTAATGTCGACGAAATAAAACGCTCTGCTAAACTTGCCACCGAAGACGATACTCTTTCACATCTCGACTCTCTACGCTTCATTCAAGAAGGCTTGATTGAAGCTCCCGACACCATCCAATCTGAAGAAGTGCTCAAAGAAAAAGCACGCAACAGAAAATCGTCAAAAAACAAAAAAAATAAAAATAAAGACGCAGCCACTGCTGCCGGCACTTCTGCTGCCGTTGCTATTCTGATGCTGGCTGTGTTGCGACGCCGACGCGATAATGAATAATTCTCTATCATACTCTGAGGCCGTTAAAGCTTTCTTGCTCAAACACGGCTACAAAAACGTTAATCCTAAAGCCGCGCTTTGCGATATGGACGGCACTCTATATGACTCTATGCCGCACCATGCCGAAGCTTGGCACTCGGTCATAAAAGCCGAAGGCATTGACTGCACTCGTGACGAATTCTTCATGTATGAAGGCCGCACTGGTGCGTCAACTATCAACATTCTCTATAATCGTGCCTTCGGTCACGATGCTTCTGACGCTGACTGCAAACGCATATATAAAGAAAAAACTGAGGTATTTAAATCCCTTCCTGCTGTCGGTCCTATGCCCGGCGCTCAATCTCTCATCAAACAATTCGTGGCTGCCGATATAGCCCCGGTTTTAGTCACCGGTTCTGGGCAAGCTTCCCTGTTGGATAGGCTAAACGCTGATTTCAACAATGTATTTCCCCCGGCTATGCGTGTCACCGCTCACGATGTGAAACATGGCAAACCTCATCCCGAGCCTTATCTTATGGCTCTCGAAAAAGCCGGTGTCGCTGCTAATTGCGCCATTGCCCTCGAAAACGCTCCTCTCGGCGTGAAATCAGCTGCCGATGCCGGAGTTTTCACCATCGCTGTGGTCACCGGCCCTATCCCTCGTGAAGCCATGATTGAAGCCGGTGCTGCAATTGTGTTCGACTCTATGCCCGAATGTGACGAGCAATTCAAATATCTCTTAGACGCTTTAATAAATACTTCTATTTAATGCCTGTATATCTATGAAACAAGAGCTATTCTTTAGCAATGATGTTGCTGCTACTCTCGATGAAATTGTGGCTCAAATTAAGCCGTCAAAAATTTTCGTGTTAGTCGATACTAACACTCTTTTTTATGCCCTCCCTCAATTGAAAGAAAAATCAAAGCACCTAAGCGATGCTAAGATTATTACTATACCCGACGGCGACCTCAACAAAAACATGGAGAGCCTCACTTACGTGTGGCGCGAACTCACTAATGCCGCTGCCACTCGCTCTTCTCTGTTCATCAACGTGGGCGGTGGTGTTGTTACTGACCTCGGCGGTTTCGCTGCCGCAACATACAAGCGCGGCATGCACTGTGTCAACATTCCCACCACATTGCTCGGCGCCGTTGACGCTGCCGTTGGCGGCAAAACCGGTATTAATTTCAATGGCTTGAAAAATCAACTCGGCGTATTTAAAGTGCCCGATGCCGTGATTATTTCCAGCGTCTTCTTCAAAACACTCAGCAAGCGCGAATTGCTCTCTGGATTCGCTGAAATGCTTAAACACTCTCTGCTGAAAAACGAAAAAGAGTTCGCTCGCATCATAAAATTCTCTCCCCTCGATGCTCTCTCTAATCCCGACGATTTCCTTGAGATGCTCAAAGATAATGTCGCTGTTAAAGCCGATATCGTTAAACAAGACCCAACTGAGAAAGGCTTGCGCAAAGCTCTTAACCTTGGCCATACTGCCGGGCATGCTATTGAGGAATTGTCGCTCGAACGTCACAACCCTGTTGCTCATGGCTATGCTGTGGCTTGGGGATTGGTTATTGATGCTATCCTGTCATCAATGATGTTTAATCTGTCGTCTGACACTCTGCAAACTCTTGCCGCTTTTGTCAAAGAAAACTATGGCGTGTACGATGTCAACTGCAAAGAGTATGCGCACCTGATTGACCTCATGCGCCAAGATAAAAAGAACGCCGACCCTGAGCACATCACTTTCTCGCTCCTCAGCGCCCCGGGCAAAATTGAGCTCGATTCCGTCGTTTCGCCTGAGGAAATTACTGCCGCTCTCGATATTTACCGAGACCTCATGGGCATATAATGCTGTTTAACCTCTTTTTATGGATAAAACAAAAATACTTTTTGTCTGTTTAGGAAATATTTGCCGCTCTCCGGCTGCTGAGGGCGTGATGCGTGCCATTGTTGATGAAAATAACGATGCCGATGCTTGGGTCATTGATTCTGCCGGCACCGGTAACTATCACATTGGCGACCTCCCCGATAATCGTATGCGCATACATGCTCGCCGTCGTGGATATGAGCTAACTCACCGATGCCGTCAAGTTCGAGTTTCTGACTTCGATAACTTCGACTTGATAATCGCTATGGACGCCTCTAACGAACGCAATTTGCACCGTTTAGCTCCCACTCCCGAAGCCGAAGCCAAAATTGTGACTATGGCTACGTTTGTCAACAAAGCAATGCGCTACGACTACATCCCCGACCCTTATTATGAGGGCGCCGAGGGTTTTGAGCTCGTTCTCGATTTGCTCGAAGACGGTTGTAGAAATCTATATTATCAAGTTAAAAATAACACTCTTGATTTTTCACGTTAAAATCGTATATTTGCAGTAAAATTAATAAAACCAATGCTTTATCGTATGAAAAAGATACTTTTTGCTGTAATTTCATGCATCGTTGGCTGCGCTTATATGTTCGCCGCCGACTCAGATGTTAAGCCATATATCCTCAATGTTGGAGATTTTGGCGAATTGCAAGTTGGAGACGGAATTAACGTGGTCTACGTCTGCAGCTCTGACTCTGCCGGATACGTAACTTTTGATACTACGGCCGACAAAGCTCCGATGATTTTGTTCTCTAACGACAAAAACACCTTGAAAGTACAGCTCCAAACCGATGGCCAAATGATCAAATCTTTGCCAACTGTGACCGTTCGCTCTAAATTCTTGTCGAGAGCCGAAAATTCCGGCGACTCTACTCTCACTGTGATCTCTCCAGCTGCCGGAGCTGAGCTGAAACTTCGTGTTATTGGAAACGGAACTCTTGTTGCCAAAGGCATCCACGCAACAACTGTTGAAGGTAAAATCGACACAGGTCGCGGACACATGGTGTTGCAAGGTGTGGCTCAGTGGCTAAAACTTCGTACTGTTGGCTCCGGCTCTATCGAAGCCGGCGACTTGAAAGCCGACAATGGTAGCTTCCTGATTGGTGGCACCGGTTCTGTTGATTGCTATGTGACAGGCGAACTTAATATCAAAGGCTTAGGCTCCGGTAAAGTCTATTGCAAAGGCTCTCCTTCGGTTAAAAACCGTACTCTCGGCACCGTTAAAGTTATTGACGTGAAGTGAACAACGACAATCTGAAATTAAAAACAGCTCGCACGCTCAAATGGAATGTCATTGACCGTGTGTCTCAGCAAGTGCTTTATGCCGTAACAGGTATTGTGCTCGCTCGCGAATTGTCGCAAAGCGACTTCGGCCTTGTTGGCGCTGTACTCATTTTTCAGGCTTTTGCTTCGCTTCTTGTTGATAGCGGCTTCTCTTCGGCTTTAATTCAACGTAAACAACCAACACGCTTGGACTATTCAAGCGTGCTATGGTTTAATATGGCGGTAGCCGTGGCTATTTACATTCTGCTATGGTTTGCCGCCCCTCTTATCGCTACTTGGTTTGAAAACGATGCTCGATTGATTCCTCTCTCTCGAGTAATGTTCCTCTCGTTTATTATCAACGCTTCTGCTATCGTACAAGCAAATCGCTTTATCAAGCAGATGAATGTGCGCCCTGTGGCTATGAGCAATGCCATCGGCTTGGCTGTTGGCGCTGTTGTGGGCATCTGGATGGCTGTGACAGGGTGGGGCGCTTGGGCTATTGTGTGGCAAACAATTGTTAATGCTGCTGTCAAGTCTATAATTCTCTGGTCTGTGAGCAAATGGGTGCCAATGCTGCGCATATCGTGGACTTCGCTTCGCTCTTTCATGTCGGTGGGCATGGGCATGATGTTCACATCTTTCCTAAACACGCTATTTCTCAACATCTATTCTTTCTTCATCGGTAATAGAGTGGGACTCACTTCTTTAGGATATTACACTCAAAGCGACAAATGGAGCAAAATGGGCATTTCTTCGCTCTCTCAAGTGCTCACATCCACTTTCCTCCCTGTGCTCTCCGGAGTGCAAGATGACCAAGCACATTTTGCCAAAATGGTGCGCAAAATGAACCGTTTCACTGCCTATCTACTCTTCCCCGCAACAATTGGATTGGCTATTATTGCCACTCCCCTGTTTCATGTGCTTTTCGGCACTAAGTGGGATGCTTCAATACTCCTATTCCAACTGCTTCTGGTACGCGGCATCTTTACCGTGCTCACCGGACTATATAGCAATTATCTTTTATCACTCGGCCGCTCCCGCCTCATTTTCTGGATGGAAGTGCTACGCGACGGCACTGCTCTGCTTGCCCTTGCCGCAACCTTCCCATATATGGCAGAAACAACGCCCCATAACCCCGTCTACGGCGTCTCTATACTGCTATGGGGACAACTCATTGCCTCTATTGTTGCATGGATTGGCACGCTGATTTGCGTGGCTCGCCAAACTAAAATTTCTGCCCTCGCATACATCGTTGACTGCATCCCTTATCTCGTTATCACCATGATTATGCTCCTCGTTATATACATTGTGCAAATGTTCATAACAAGTGATTGGCTCTCGCTTTTCGCCTCAATTGCCATAGGTGCTGTGCTCTATTTAGGCATAAACCACTTGCTCCATTCCAAAATCCAAGCCGATGCCATCGCCTACTTCCGTGGCAAACTACAATAACCCAAAT
>CAZGAN010000042.1:0-13803 GCA_964523655.1 uncultured Bacteroides sp. | reverse complement strand
CTCCGCGCGTCTCACCGACCAAAAGTCAGCAAGAGCACATTGACATTTTTACCATATTATTTAGTGTGGTCCATAAGCCCCCAAAAGTGGGGTTGGTATTTATTGGGCTTTGGTTAGGATTAGGCGGTCAATGAGGGCGTGGTTGGTTGTGATGTTCATGTTTTGGTTGGCGGGGATGAAGTGCACGGTGATGGTGTGAGCACCTTTGGTGAATGGTATTGTTATTGAGTTGGTGAATCCCCAATCATCCCAATTGGCGCGACCGCGTTGAGGCATCACGATTGTGCCGACAGGTGTGCCGTCAACAGATATGTTGCGTATGGCACAACGGTTTTCGGTGTTAACAGGGCCGTTGCCGTTTGCGTAGCGAAGTTTGAGAGTGTATGTTCCTGCTTCGTCAATGTTGACGTTGATGTTTACGGGAGCGGTTTTGTGATCGAGTTCGATGAATCCGTTGCCGTAGTATCCGCTGATTTTGCCTTCGGGTTTATAGGCAATTTCAGTAGATGATAGGTTGGTGCTTTCACCGGGTATTTCGGTGATGATTTGGCTGCGAGTGGAACGTGGCTCTGAAGCGAAGCTTTCGATGCCGTTATCGTTTACGCCAATTACTTGGTATTCGCCGGGTGTTGAAGCATCGAATGAGGTGGTGTGAACTTGAGCAATACGTTCGCCATTACGCACAATGATGTAGTGGTTTATGTATTCAATCGGATTCCAAGTGAGCGTGGTGCCTTCGAGCCAGGTCGTTGGGGTTAGCGGAGCTTTTGCGTTGTTGACGTTGTTGACAGCCATTGGTGTGATGGGGGAGTTGTCCATCTCTATGATGATGTTTAGGCTGCCTTTGGCTTGTTTGGCGGAGATGAACGGACTTTGGCTTTTGCCATTGACCGTGAAGTTTTTGATTGTTTTGCCGAAGCCGTTGACGGTGATGTTGAGCACGGCATCGCGGTAAACAAAGTTTGAGAGTGAGCGCTCAGCAGCTAGAGCTTGTGGCACGAAGGGAGAGAATGATAGTCCGTCTTTTTCGAATTGAATGCCGAAGAGTATTTTGTGAGTGATGGCAATGTTGCCACTTAGGCACCAAAGCATGTTTGATGAATTGAGTTCGGTTGCAATGTCGCCGTTGTCGAGGTTGAAGTTTTCTTTGTTAGTGGCGAATAGAGCAGCGGGGCGAAATACGGAACCGATTGCTTGCATCACGCCGTTTTCGTTGCCTACTTTTGCGTTAGCCAGCGCCCACCAACTTGCTACCCATGGCCACAGCGCGTTGTTGTGGTATGCGGGCATGTCGGAAATTTGAGGGTAGAATATGGCAGCGCCGAATGGAGTTGTTGGGTTGTGCTCGGTGATAGATGCAGCGCGGTCAGCGGGAGCGATATTCCAGAGTATAGAGAGAGCTTCGCCGAGAGTTTCGGCGCGTGGGTTTGTGATGAGGTTGTCGCGGCCGTAACGATACATGGCGTAATAGCCTTTGTCGGTCATCCAAAGTTGGGAGTTGATGGCGTTGGCAATGCGTTGTGAGTTTTCGATGGCTTGAGCTGCGATTTTTTTGTCGCCGAGCTCTGAGGCTATATTGCTGAGTATTTTCCATGCTTCGGCGTGCACCACGGAGGTGCTGAGAGCCTCAGATTGATATATGTCGGCAGTCTGCATCCAACGAGGGTAGCTCTGTTCGCGCCAGTCGATAAATGAAGTTTCTCCTTTCACTAGTCCGTTTGCAGAGATGATGTTGTTGTCAACGTCGTCGTAAAGTGATTTTTTGATGATTGGGTAGATGTATTTCAGCCAATCGCGGTCGCCGGTGACTTTGTAGTATTCGTAAGCGGCAACAGCCCAAATCATGCGGTCGGTTGATATTGGCCAGGCGCCACCGGAGCCGGTGTCTTGAATTATGCGGCCTTCGCTGTCGACTTTGCGCATGAGCGATATGCGAGTGGCTTCAGGTTGCAGGTAAGCCATAGAAAGGAGTATTGAGTAGCTGACATCACGAGTCCATACGCCGGGCCATTCTTTGCCGGTGCGTAGGGTGGTGTCGGGTTCAACGGCATTGACCATTTCGTCGAGTCCCATGTTGTAGATGGCAGTGTGGAGCGTGTTAGGCGTTGATAGCGTTGGGTATTTGCTGATGTCGTTTTTTTGAACCCATGTTTTGCTGATGGGCATGAAGTAGCCCGGTTGGGCGGAGTATGTGGAGATGATTTTGTTGGCAGAAGGAGCTGTAGCAAAGAATTCACCTTGTGTGATTGTGTCGCCATGCCAAGAGTAGGCAGAAGTTTCAACTATTGATTGTGCATGCGCCAGCGCTCCGGAAAACGCGAGAATCGCTGCTGCGGAAAATATATTTTTCATTGAGTGAGAAGGATGTGAAGTTTAAGATTATGCACAAAATTACAAAAAAATGAGTTATTTTCTTGCAGTAATCGAAAGTTTGTGCTAATTTTGCGGCATGAAAATGCGCTCCCTTGTCGCATAACTAAGGGCTTTGAATGCAATAATCTGATCAGTTCGAGGGATTATTGCGTCTTTTTTTTATGGGTACTCGAATGTGTACCAGCCCGCAATAATTGCTTGAATTGATGAGAAAAATAGCACATTTACAAACTTTCATCAATTTAAATTAGTTATGCGAAACGATCAATTTATTCAAAAAGTGGAGAAAGTGCTCACATGCACTTCAAAAGGTGAGATAACCAACCTTGGAGCCAGAGTGATGCGAGAGTTGGTTGACCAATGTTTGGAGGATGTTGAGGATGCTGAAAATGCGATGATCAAGTGTAACAAGTTGCTGAGTGCGGCTAATATTTGTTTTAAGAACGGGTATTTGCGCACGGCAGAAGATTTGAGCTCGCGGCTGCTTGAAGAGGCAGATCTTGACTATGCAAGAACCGGCACATTTCGCTGTCAGCAGCTGGCATACGCAGCAGCCAAGATGATAGACAAAGTGTGGACGAAGATAGCGCCAAAGGAGCCACGAGAGTCGGTATTTGCACGAACCGTGTATAAGTACATGATTAGTTTTGATGATTATCGGTATGTATATCTCAATGAGGATAATGAAATCAGATTTAAACGGATTCATGATTATGCGTTGCGGCACAATTTGAAGGATTAGAGCCGGTGGCGCGAAGTATTAAAGCCGACCCATCTATCACGGATGGATCGGCTTTGATATTGAGTGCAACTATAAAAAGCACTAACAACAACTATGATAAAGATTGAATTCTGGTTTCTGGTTAATGTGAGGGAGGTGGTTGTTATCCGCAGTGGAAGTAGCGGGTAACGAGGCGTTGCATTTTCACTTCGTCGTGCATAGCTTCGTCGGCTTCGTTTTGGTCGTAAGCCTCGAGTTTAGCAATGATGCCGTTGATCATGGCAGCGTCAAACACGCCGCGATCTTCGAAGATGCTGCGTACTTTTTCGAGACATTTAGCAGATTCGCCGCAGTTAACGGGAAGTTGCTCGAGGCGTTCGAGAATAGCAGCATTTTCAGCGTTGTGTATGTTGACGTCGACGTAAGTGTCGGCAGCGACTTTCAGACCGTCTTCGAGTTCGTAGCCGTAGCGTAGAGCAACGGCGAGAGAAGCCATGAGAAGGTAAACGTCGGCAGAGCCATCGGCAGAGCGAATCTCAACAGTTTGTTTTTGGAATGTGTCAAGACCAATTTCTGCGGTGCCGGGGTTGAGTTCGGCACACATGTCTTTTTCGGAAGTCCAACCGAGGGGAACGCGCACGAGCACAGAGCGGTTGCGGTCGCCCCAACAAACGTTGGTTGGAGCTTCTTGGTGAGGAACGAGACGGAAGTATGAAGTTGGGTTTGTGTTGCCGAAGGCGGTGATTGCGGGAGCAAGTTTCATCAAACCGGCGATGGCACGGCGTGCGATTTCGCTGAGTTTGCGGTCTTTGTTGAGCATCATGTTGTGTCCGTCTTGGTCAACCATGCGCATGTGGATGTGGAGGCCGGAACCGGCTTTGCCTGTGGTGATTTTGGGAGCGAAAGTGACGTCGTATCCGTATTGCCAAGCGAGGTTGCGGATTATCCATTTAGCGAGCATGAGTTGGTCGGCAGCGTTTTCGGCATCGACGGGAAGGAATTCGATTTCGTTTTGTTCGTAGATGACGCCATCGAGGGTGAAGTTGCCGACTTCGCTGTGACCGTATTTGATTTGACCGCCGGTTTGAGCGATGTATTGCATGCTGAGAGTGCGGAGGTCATTGAATTTAGCGAATGGAGCCGATTCGTGGTAGTTACGTTGGTCGGTAGCTGGGAAAGTGCCATCGTCTTGTTTGATGACGTAGTATTCGAGTTCGCCCATGCATTGGAAGCGTAAGCCGGTAGATTTGGTGAATTCGCGGCAGGCTTTGATGAGGGTGTGTTCGGGAGAGCATTCAAGGGGATTACCGTCTTTGTCGAAGAAAGAGCAAAGCATTGATACCGTAGGTATTTGTGCGAACGGGTCAACGAAAGCTGTGCAGAAACGGGGAAGGACGTAGAGGTCGCTAGAACTAGCGGAGATGAACGGGAACAGCGAAGAGCCGTCAACACGTTCGCCCAAGGTTAGAATAGTTTCAAGGTAGGCTAAGTCGTTGATGACAAAGTTAAGTGTTTTGAGACGACCATCACCGGCGGGGTACATGAAATTGACCATTTCGATGTCGTTTTCAGAAATAAAACGGATGATGTCTTCGCGAGTGAACTCTCGCATGGGCTTTTGCAAGAATTGCACAAGCTCGTTTTTGTTAAGCTCGATAGCTTTGTTCATGGTAAACGTATGTTTAGTTTTATATGGTTGTTAATTTTTGGTTTTTAAAAAGATGCTCAAATGTACGAACTATTTTTAAATTGTCAATATCGGGGCGTGATAATTAACAATATTTAATTTATATGAGTGATTTGCTTATAAATCGTAAGTAAAACGGGTAAAATAGAAAAAATTGCATAAATTTTGTATTATTGTGACATAAATGCTAACTTTGTTGCGTCAAACAAGAAAAAAGAAAGAAAATGAAAAGTTTAAAGATTTTGGTGCTGATGGCGGTAATGATGTTACCGTTGTCGGTTTGTGCGCAAACACGACTCTTCTCAGATTTGTCGACGGACAAGAACGTGACGACAGTTTACGTAAGTAAGGTGATGATGAAGTTGGCATCGAGTGCATTAGGAAAGATGCTAGCTATAGGCAATGATGTTGGCTTGTCAGATAGTAAGTTGATGGAGCAGGTTAACACAATAGAGCTTGTGTCGACTGAAAAGAAGAAAGGTGTGAAGAAGATACAGAAGTATCTTGATAAGGCGATAAAGAAGTATAACCTCGTAGCATTGGTTGAAACGCCTAAGGGCAATGAATCGAATAGACAGTTGCTGTATGAAGCTGATGATTATGAGGGCACTGTGTCGAAGCTACTTATTGTGCAAAAGAACAAGAATGATATGCAGGTGATGGTGCTTCAAGGTAATATTGACTTGAATGAGTTGATGAAAGAATGAAAGGAAATAAATTTAAAGAATAAATAAATCATGAAACGTAGTTTTATTGCAATGGCAGCTGTTGCAGCTGTGACGCTTGGCGGATGTAGCACAAAATCGTCGAATGCCGAGCAACAAGAAGAGACAAAGAGTGGAAAGTATTTGGTGCTTTATTACTCACAAACCGGCACAACAAAGGCTGTGGCTGAAGAGCTGCAGAGCCAACTTGGTGCGGATATAGCAAGCATAGAAGCCGTTGATGCGTATCCGGAGGATTATGATGCAACAATCATACGTTGGCGTAAGGAGCTAAATGAGGGTACTAAGCCTGAGATTAAAAAGCTTGATGTTGATTTGAGCGGGTATGACACAATCTTTTTGGGCTTTCCGGTTTGGGGCGGCACGTATGCTTTGCCTGTAGCCACATTTATTGAGCAGAATGCTGAGTCATTGAAGGGTAAAACGGTTGTTACGTTTGCCACATTTGGCAGCGGCGGCATTGGGTCGGCAACAGCTGATTTGAAGAAGGCATTACCGGAGTCGAATGTTGTTGAAGGCTATGGTGTGCGCACAGTCAGAGTTGAGAAAGCTAAAGATGAAATAAATCGCTATCTTATAGAGAATGGCTTTAAAGAGGGCGAGGTAGCTGAATTGCCAGACTACACAGAGCAAGCTCCGGTGACTGATGCAGAAGTTAAGATTTTTAATGATGCATGCAGTGGATATAAGTTCCCGCTTGGCACACCTGTGACTTTTGGAGTGAGAGACGGTGTAGCCGGAAAGGATTATAAGTTTGAGGCACAAACAAAGATGCCCGACGGTAAAGAAGGAAAAGCTACAATATATGTGACTGTTGAAAATGATTCGGTTGCAGAGTTTACGCTTGTAGAAAGGGAATAAGACGGTATAAGATATACTGAAAAAATAAAGAGCCCGGGGTTGTGACCTCGGGCTCAATTTATGTGGATTGTGTGAACTAGTTTACCGCGATAAGTTCAATGTCGAAGATGAGAGTTGAGCCACCGGGGATGCCTGGCTGCGAGAATTTGCCATATCCCATTTCAGCGGGGATGTATAGCTCGGCACGCTCGCCAACGTGCATTTTTTGGAGTGCGATGACCCAACCTGGGATGAGGTCGCGAAGGCGGAATGCAGCGGGAGCACCACCGCGGCTGCTGTCGAATTGTTTGCCGTTGATGGTTTTGCCCACGTAGTGCACGGTGACAACGCTGTTGCGATTTGGAGTTGCACCGGAGCCTTTCTTAATGATTTTGTAGTATATGCCTTTGTCGATGAGTTGCACACCGGGCTCTTGGCTTTTTTCTTGAAGCCATTCTTTGTTTTTTAGGATGTAGTCTTGTTTAGCCATAATATTTAGTGATTATAAAGATTCACATTCGGCAAGCCAAGCAGCAGATTCGGCATCGCTGGGCATACGCCAGTCGCCGCGAGGTGAGAGGCAAACGGATCCGACTTTTGGCCCGTCGGGCATGCATGAGCGTTTGAATTGTTGGTTGAAGAAGCGGCGGCAGAATGTTTTCAGCCAGTGCTTTATTGTGGCGTCTTCATAAGCGCCGTTGAAGGCGTGTTGAGCCATGAGGAAAATGCGGCCGGGCGTGAAGCCGTAGCGTAGGGTGTAGTATAGGAAGAAGTCGTGGAGCTCATAAGGGCCAACCAGGTCTTCGGTTTTTTGTTTGATGGTGCCGTCGGGTTGTGCGGGTATGAGTTCCGGACTTATAGGGGTGTCGATGATGTCGTTGAGTAGAGCAGAGACGTTGCTGTCGTTGATAGCGAACCAACGGACCAGGTATTTCACAAGAGTTTTGGGGACACCGGCATTCACGCCGTACATAGACATGTGGTCGCCGTTGTAGGTTGCCCATCCGAGGGCGAGCTCGGAGAGGTCGCCGGTGCCGAGCACCATGCCGTTTGTTTGGTTGGCGATGTCCATGAGGAGGTATGTGCGTTGTCGAGCTTGTGAGTTCTCGTAAGTAACGTCGTGCACAGAAGCGTCGTGACCAATGTCGCTGAAGTGTTGGTTTACGGCGGGGACGATAGAGATGTCGCGGATGGTTACGCCAAGAGCTTTC
Organism: uncultured Bacteroides sp.; assembly: GCA_964523655.1. Taxonomy (GTDB): domain Bacteria; phylum Bacteroidota; class Bacteroidia; order Bacteroidales; family Muribaculaceae; genus CAG-873. The sequence continues at coordinate 6,246 of CAZGAN010000042.1, read as the reverse complement.
ATGAGGTCGATGGCGTTGTTGTATGTGCGGCCGGTGGTGCCAAATCCGGGCATTGTTACGCCTGTGATACCACTTCGGTTGAGGTTGAGTCGGTCGAAGGCGCGCACGGCAACGAGAAGAGCGAGGGTAGAGTCGAGTCCGCCGGAGATGCCTACAACGAGGCTTTTGCAGTGGGTGAAGTCGAGGCGCCGTGCTAGTGCAGCAACTTGTATGTTGATTATTTCGGAGCTACGTTTGTTGATGTCGTCGTTGGCAGATGGCACGAAGGGAGTGCGGCTGATGTTGCGTAGGAGGGTGCTGTCAGCCGGAATTTGATGATTTGACGGAGTGACTGAGTATTCGTCAATATGGTTTACGCGGTGGCAGTCGGCGAAAGAAATGAGGTGCATACGGTCGCGACGTATGGCGAAGATGTCAACGTCGGCGCAAGCGTAAGTTGCATTTCCTTGCCAGCGGTTTGTTTGTGCAAGCATAGTGCCGTTTTCAGCGACGAGGCCGATGGCATCGAAAACGAGGTCGGTTGATGATTCGCCATATCCGGCAGAGGCGTAGACGTAAGCGCAAAGGCAGCGAGCCGATTGTTGTTTAACGAGAGAGGTTAGGTAGTCATATTTGCCGATAAGAGCGTCGCTGGCAGAGAGGTTAACGATTACTTCGGCACCAGCCATTGAGGCAGCGCAGCTGGGAGGTATTGGAGTCCACAAGTCTTCGCAGATTTCCATGCCTATTTTTACGCCGTTGATTTCGATTAGTTGATTGACACCGAATTTTACGTTTTGCGAAGCGAGGGTTATTTCGCGAGTGGCGATATCAGCGCCTGATTGCCACCAGCGTTTTTCGTAGAATTCGTTGTAGTTTGGGATGTATGTTTTGGGGACTACGGCGAGTATTTTGCCACGGTGTATTGCTACGGCGCAGTTGTAGAGGGCGGAGTGCAATGAGATGGGCATGCCAACAATGATTGCTGTGTTTAGAGAGCGAGAGGCATCAATCACTTGCTCGAGGGCAATGTTGGCATTTTGAAGTAGAACGGAGTTGTGGAACAGGTCGGCGCAAGTGTATCCGGTTATGCACATTTCGGGCATAACGGCGAGAGCGACATGTTTCTCGTTGAGCTGGTTAGCGAGACTGATAATATTTGATGCGTTAGCTGCGGGGTTAGCCACGTTGACGTGAGGTACGGCGGCAGCGACGCGGAAGAATCCGTTGTTCATGAAAGGATGATGGGGATTTTTTAATCGAAATTTTTGCGGCGATAAACGAAGTTGCGACCGAGGTATTTTTCGCGTACGATGGGGTTATCGGCAAGTTCTTCACCTGTGCCTTGGAAAAGGATGTGGCCTTCGAAAAGGAGGTATGCGCGGTCGGTGATGCTGAGAGTTTCGGGGGCGTTGTGGTCGGTGATGAGAATGCCGATGTTTTTTTCTTTGAGGTGATAAACAACTTGTTGAATGTCTTCAACGGCAATTGGGTCAACGCCGGCAAAAGGCTCGTCGAGCATGATGAATTTTGGGTCGATAGCCAAACAGCGAGCAATCTCGGTGCGTCTACGTTCGCCACCTGAGAGTTGGTCGCCGAGGTTTTTGCGCACTTTTTGGAGGTTGAATTCGGATATTAGGCTTTCGAGTTTCTCCTTTTGATAGTCTTCAGGTTTTTTTGTCATTTGGAGCACGGCTCGAATGTTGTCTTCGACGCTGAGTTTACGGAACACGGAAGCTTCTTGGGCGAGGTAACCGATGCCGTTTTGTGCGCGTTTGTATACGGGGTATCCGGTGATGTCGAGGTCGTTAAGGAATATGCGGCCTTGGTTTGGCTTGATCAGGCCAGTTGTCATGTAGAAAGTAGTGGTTTTGCCGGCACCGTTAGGGCCGAGCAGACCAACAATTTCGCCTTGAGTTACGTTGATAGAGACGTGGTCAACAACTGTTCGTTTGCCGTAAATTTTCACGAGGTCGTCGGTGCGAAGAATCATTTTAGAGTCAGCTTCATCTTCGGAAGATAGCACGGGCTCGGCAATTTCGGCATCGGCAACGATTTCGGTTTCAGCGATTTCGCGTTGCTCTTTAAGTCGCTCTTCGGCGGTTTTGGCGACCAAAGTTTCGGCATCCTCGGCATTAACTTGAATGTCGGGGACGTTATCGTTTTTCTTTTTAAAGATAGAAAAAATCATTTATTTGAGCTTTTATTGAGACGGCTCTCAATATAATCGGTTAGCAGTTTAATAGCGACGGTGTTGCTACCTCCTTGTGGCACGATTAAGTCGGCATATCGTTTAGACGGCTCAATGTATTGCATGTGCATTGGTTTGAGGATGTCTTGGTAGCGGTCAATAACCATTTGGGCGGTGCGTCCGCGTTGAATGCAGTCGCGGGCGATAACGCGTATAAGGCGGTCGTCAGCATCGGCGTCAACAAAGACTTTCACGTCCATTTGTTCGCGTAAAGATTGCTCACAAAGGACTAGGATGCCTTCGATGATTACAACGTCGCGTGGCTCCACGTGCACAGTTTCTTGTTGTCGGGTGCAAGTGAGGTATGAGTATGTTGGCATTTCGATGGGGTTACCTTTTCGCAATTCGCTTAGGTGCGATTCGAGTAAAGACCATTCGATGGCGGCAGGTTCGTCAAAGTTGATTTTGCTGCGTTCAGCCGGTGGAATGTGGCTAGAGTCTTTGTAATAAGAATCTTGCGGGATGACAGCGACTTCGCCGGCAGGGAATGAGTTGATAATTTTGTTAACCACAGTGGTTTTGCCTGAACCGGTGCCACCGGCAATACCTATGATAATCATGTCGGTCGTGAGTTTAAAATTAAATATTCCACGAAATTACAAAATTTTTGTGTCAACACAATATTAAAAGTGTAAAAAAATAAAGGATAAGTTATAAGAGCGTTAAATTTGTGTATGTGCTATTAAATTGCTATATTTGTGGAATGAAAAAGGGCTAAAGGCATAAGCCGCAAAAAGTCATTTTTACAGTTTAATATCAAAGTAAAGTAAAAACACCCAAAAAACGAAAAAAATAAACTAAATAACAACCATGATTACCAAACTTTCACAAATTGTAGAAGAAGCTCGACGTAAAGGAGCAAAACGTTTGGCAGTCGCATACGGGCAAGATTCGCACACATTGAGCGCGGTCTTTAACGCATGGCGAGAAGGATTGGTATTGCCGACAGTATACGGTGATAGAAATGCAATCTTAGATGTGTGCCGCACGGAGGGTTTAGACCCGGAAATATTTAAGATAGTAGATGAAAAGAACGATGTGAAATGTGTTAGCATGGCGGTGTCGGCAGTAGCCACAGGTGAGGCTGATGTGCTGATGAAGGGCCTTGTTTCAACAGATAAATATATGCGAGGCATACTGAATAAGGATGCAGGATTGTTCCCGGCGAAGGGCACACTTAGTCATGTGACGGTTATTGAATTGCCGGGATATGATAAGCTGTTGTGCATGAGTGACCCGGCAGTGATACCGGCGCCTGATTTCAAGCAGAAGACAATACTTTTGAAATATCTGACACAGACAGCGAATACTCTGGGCATAGCGTGCCCGAAGATAGCGTGCATAGCTCCGTCAGAACAAGTGTTGCCAACAGTGCAGTCGTCAACTGAGGCAGCGATATTGGCAAAGATGGGCGATCGCGGACAGTTTGGCAATGCGATAGTAGATGGGCCGCTATCAATAGATGTTGCACTTTATAAAGAAGTTGCGGCAGAGAAAAAAGTGAAAGGCTCGGCAGTGGCCGGAGATGTGGACTGCTTGTTATTCCCGAATATAGAGTCGGCGAATGTGTTTTTCAAGGCAGCTACACATCTTGGAGGCAGTGAAATGGCAGCGATGGTGGTAGGCACGAAAGTGCCGTGTGTGTTGACGTCAAGAGGTGACACAGCGCAGACAAAGCTCTATTCGATTGCATTGGCGTGCCTTTCAGCTAATTAATTATTAATGACTAAATATAAATAATGAGTTATCGCATTTTGGCAATAAATCCGGGCTCAACCTCAACGAAAATAGCCGTGTATGAGGATGAGACGTCGGTGTTAAATTTGTCATTACAACATAGCAGTGAAGATTTGGCGCATTTTCATAATGCCAGGGAGCAGTATGAATGGCGTCGAGATTTGGTGTTGACCGCACTGGCAGATAATAATATAGATATACATTCACTTCATGCCACAATAGGAAGAGGCGGATTGATACATCCGGTTGAAAGTGGAACGTATGAGGTGAATGATAGTTTGAGAGATGACCTTCTTAATGCACAACGCAAGCATGCGTCAAATCTTGGTGGGCTGATAGCTCGCGATATAGCAGATAGGGCTGGTGTAAAGGCATATATAGCAGACCCAGTGACTGTAGATGAGCTTATGCCGTATGCACGTATTTCAGGCATGCCTGAGTTGCCGCGAGTGTCAATACTTCATGCGTTGAATCAGAAGGCTGTTGGTCGCCGCTATGCAAAAGAAATAGGAGAGAGATATGAAGATCTCAATCTTATAGTTTGTCACATGGGTGGTGGTATCTCAGTTGGTGCTCACCGTAAAGGTCGTGTGATTGATACGAATAATGGGTTGAATGGTGATGGACCGTTCACTCCGGAAAGAGCCGGGACATTGCCACCGGGACAACTTGTTGACTTGTGCTTCTCGGGTAAGTACACGCATGAAGAGATGCTCAAAAAGGTGCAGGGTCAAGCGGGTTTGTATGCGCACTTGGGTACGACTTCCGTACCTGAAATATTAGAGAAAATAGACCAAGGCGATTTGCACTCGATGCTGATATTGCGAGCTATGTGCTACACGATAGCAAAGACGATAGGCGAGATGGCGGTAGCATTGAAGGGAAATGTTGATGCTATATTGCTTACGGGTGGTATTGCATACAGCACACGTCTCACTGACTTTATTGCGAGCCACATCGATTTTATAGCACCGATATTTGTGTATCCCGGTGAAAATGAGTTGGAGTCGCTGGCAATGAATGCGTTGGCGGTGCTTAACGGAGAGCGCGAGGCAATGGTTTATTCGAGCGAGTCAGATAATAATGACCCGGCACAGATTAATGATATACAGAAGCCGTCAAAATTGCGTGAAGTGTTGCGTAATCTAGTGTCGCCGACCCCGGCACACAAGCGACGTTTGACAGCGATACGCAGATATTGGCGAAATCTTCGACACTAATACACACGAAAGGGCGTGTTTTTTTAGAGATGCGCCCTTTCGCGTAATCATAATACCGAAAAATAGTTCTTCTTACTAATAATATAAAACACAAATCATGAAAGGTATAAGAAAAATCATCTGTTTGGTTATTGTGGCTATTAGCGGTGTAACGGCAGTTAATGGGCAGATAATAGAGCTAAACAGGTGTAAGCAAACGGTCACGGCATGTCGCATGACAACGCCAACGTATGAGCAGTATACTTATATGTTGAGTCAGTGTCGCACGTTTGTAGATCGTTATTTGCAAGAGGTGAGAAAAATCAAGCTGATAAATACGCTTGATAATCGAAAGCAAGAGGCCGAAAATTTTAGCCGAAATGTAGGTGATGAATATGAGGTTTATTGCTCGATGTTGAAAATCATCAAAAGTGCGATGGAAGGTCAGGATGCGAATCTTGGGCGATTGAATACCTACGAGGCAGAGCACTTGATAAATGATGATAAGTATGTGAATCAGATGTTTGTTATTTTTAATGGTAGTTACGAGTTTAGGTAATTGCGAGGATAAAAGTAACAACATAAAAACGGCCCGTCAGAGAAAGACGAGCCGTTTTTATGTTGAGATGTATGTGTTTGCTTATTTAGCTTCCCAGCCGAGAGCGCTGGCGCCGAGAACGGCAGCATCAGCTTCTTTGAGTTCGCTGAGGAGGACACGACGAGCACCTTTGTAGATAGCCAAAGTGTTGCGTTCCATAGCAGCGCGGAGGGGACGGAGCAATAGTTCACCGCTCTTAGCCAAACCGCCGAACAAAACGAAAGCTTGGGGAGAAGAGAAGGTGGTGAAGTCAGCCAAAGCTTCGCCGAGTATGCGACCGGTGAATTCGAAGATGTCTTTAGCGATTTGGTCACCAGCCATAGCAGCGTCGTAAACGTCTTTAGAGGTGATTTGCTCGATGGGGATGTTGCGGAGTAAAGAGGGCTCTTGACGAATTTCGAGGAATTCGCGAGCAGAGCGAGCTACACCGGTAGCAGAGCAATAAGTCTCCAAGCAACCGCAGCGACCGCAACCGCAAGCGC
>CAZGAN010000041.1:0-13839 GCA_964523655.1 uncultured Bacteroides sp. | reverse complement strand
GGGGCGTCAATTTATTGCGCCCGCATCCGGACGGCCCACACACTCCCGCACACGTGTTTTTGGCCGGAGGCCATCGCAGCTCGGTGGAGCTGCGGCCCTCACGTAGCCCCAGACTCAAATCGTCGGAGACGATGCCGAGCTGGGGTGACTCGCCACACACAGCACGGCACTTCGGAGATGTGCCGCCTACGTTGCGATCACTTTTAATCTTTACTTATTAACAAAAGAGGCTGCGCCATTGCACAGCCTCTTTTGTTGGTATATCGAGATTTTTAGAATTCGCGATTGGGTTTCTTGATTTTCACGTCTTCGTCTTTGAGAAGGCCGCGATTGCGGAGTAAGCCGTTAACTGAGGGTTGGTGACCACGGAATTTTACAAATGTCTTCATGGGGTCAACACTACCACCGGCTTGAAGCACATTTTCTTTGAAAGATTGAGCAGTTTCGGGGTCGAAAATACCTTTTTCTTTAAAGAGTTCGAAAGCATCGCAATCGAGCACTTCAGCCCAAAGATATGTGTAATAGCCTGATGCATATTCATTGCTACCGAAGATGTGTTTGAAGTATGTTGAGCGATAGCGATATGTCAACTCGGCAGGCATGCCAAGTTTGTCGCCAACTTCTTTTTCAAAAGCATCAATGTCGATGTCGCCTTCGGGATTAAGTTTGCCATATTGCAAGTCGAGAAGAGCAGCACCGGCAAGCTCTGTTGTGCGGAAACCCATGTTGTGAGCGCTAGCAGCTTCAAGTTTTTGCACGAGTTGGTCAGGGATAAGTTCGCCTGTTTGCCAGTGATAAGCATATTCTTTGAGCAACTCGGGTTCAAAAGCCCAGTGTTCGTGCATTTGAGAAGGGAGCTCAACGAAGTCGCGGTCAACATTTGTGCCGGCTTGACTTTTGTAGCGTGCTTTAGAGAGCATGCCGTGCAAGCCATGGCCAAACTCGTGGAACATTGTTTCAACCTCGTCAATGGTGAGCAATGACGGTGTTGTTGCTGTGGGCTTAGAGAAGTTTCCTACGTTGTAAATGATAGGACGGCTTGAAGTGAAGTCTTCGTTTTGCCATGAGCCTTTAAATTCGCTCATCCAAGCGCCTTGACGTTTTGAAGCGCGGGGGAAGTAGTCGGTCATAAACACAGCAATATGTTCGCCGGTTTTAGCGTCGGTAACGTTGTAAACTTTTACCTCGTCGTAATATTTCGGAGCATCGGGCATTTCTGTGAATTTGATGCCATAAAGGCGCTCAGCCATGGTGAAGATACCTTTGCGCACGTTGTCAACAGAGAAGTAGTTGCGCACTTCTGATTCGTCGAGAGCATATTTTTGTTGACGCACTTTTTCGTTATAGTAGTAATAGTCCCACGGAGCGATTTTCACGCCTTTGCCTTCAGCGTCAGCTATTGCTTGCATTTCAGCAACTTCTTCTTTTTCGCGTTGCACTGCGGGTTCCCATATTTGCATCAAAAGGTCTTCAGCTTTTTGCACAGTGCCTGCCATAACGTTATCGGTCATGTAAGCGCCAAAGTTTTCAAAGCCGAGTAGTTTAGCTTTTTTAGCGCGAGCTTGAAGTATTTTATTAATAACGGGACGGTTGTCGTATTGACCTGACGAAGCGAGAGAAGTGTAAGCCTTATACATCTTTTCGCGCAAATCGCGGTTGTCGGCGTACTGAAGCACCGGGAGGCGGCACGGAGAGTGAAGAGTCAACACCCATTTGTCTTTATAGCCACGTGCAGCAGCCTCTTCGGCAGCAACGTCGATATTGCTTTGAGGAAGTCCGGCAAGGTCAGCCACATTGTCAACAACGATTTCAAAAGCGTTTGTTGCAGCCAATAAGTTTTTATTGAATTGCAAATACAAGTCGGTGAGCTCGCCGTTGAGGGCTTTCACAGCAGCTTGGTCAGCGGCATTGAGAAGCGCACCGTTGCGGGTGAAGCTCTTGTATGTATTTTCAACAAAAAGTTTTTGGTCAGCATCGAGGTTGAGCTTTTCGCGGTTGTCATAGATGAATTTCACGCGTTTGAAGAGGCCTTCATTCATAGCCACCTCATCGGAGTGAGCAGCAACCATCGGTTCAAATTCTTCAGCGATTTTCTGAAGCTCTTCGCTTGAATTTGACTCTGTGAGAGCGCCGAAAACCATAACCACTTTATCAAGGGTACGACCAGCACGGTCCATAGCCAAGATGGTGTTGTCGAAAGTAGGTGTTGCGGTGTTTTTTACAATTGCATCAATTTCAGCATTGTGCTCGGCAATAGCTGTGCGCAATGCCGGCAAATAGTCGCCATATTGTATTTGATCAAATGGCGGAATTTCGTACGGAGTGGTGTACGGCTGCAAAAACGGATTTTGTCGCACGGTAGTGTTTTGATTAGATGCCAATGCTGCTCCGCTCATTAAAGCGACAGCTGCGGCAGCAATTAGTTGTTTTTTCATCTACTGTTTGTATTTGTGGTTTATTTTATTCTAGCCACAAATTTACGAAATTATCGCCGTGTTACAAAGCGTTGATTTACTTTTCGTTCCAAACAAATGTGGTGAATAGTGGATAATGGTCAGAATATAACACTTTATCGCGCTCTATTGAGCGCGGAGTGAAATTGCCGCGCCACATCACGTGGTCAATGCAAAAATAGAAACGATTATCGTTGTACGTGTTCATGTATCCCAAGCCTATGCTGGCATACACATCTTTCATGTATTGCTCCTTCAGTTGGCGCATAGTGTAGCATCCGGGCACATCGTTGAAGTCGCCACACACCACCACATTATCACCGCCAAAGTGTTTGAGGTTCATAATGAGAGTGTCGGTTTGCATAGCTCTGTCGCGAGCGGCAGCGGCAAGTTTGCCCAGCAACTCGGTTTTTGCTTCTTTGATGCGACGTTTGCTTTTAAACTCGGTCAAATCGTGATAAAGCTGTTTATTGCTATCATTCAAGCAAAACGAGCGAAGATGCACATTAAACAGTGTCACTTTTTTATCGCCGATATGCAAGCGATATGCCGCAACATCGCCACTGCCTTTGTGATACTTGAATGTGATGTCGAGCGGCTCTATTTTGTATTTTGAGAGCACGCAAAGGGCATGACCTTTGAGCATGACATACGGATAACGGTCAGTCAGCGAATCAACTTGTGCCTGATAGATATGCTTAGCTGCATTGGGCCCGAAAGTGGAATCAACTTCTTGCAAGCACACCACGTCAGCATCTTTTTTTAGTATGTACGTTATGCCCGGATTTGTGTCATCAGGATAAGTATCTGTCAAATCTTTGAATCCGTAGTTATTGTACGAGAGCAACGTCCACGAGCGCTCTTTCTCTTCGCCATTGAGCGATTTGCTACCGAAGTGCACCGGGTAAACTTCAAGTATTGCAGGGCTACACACAAGCAAGCAAACGCCGGCAAAAATCGCTGTTCGTCGCCATGCTATCAAGTCGATAATCAACAATGCAAGCATCATTGGCGCCAAAATAGGTACCAACATGGGCAACACTCCGATTATCGGCTTTGCCACCGGCGAATAATTCCCGGCATAAGAGGTTATTATTAAAGCGAATCCGGTTACTACGTTGGCAATTACAATCAACACTGTGAAGAATATTGAGATGCCTCGAAATATGTACGATTTTACTTCACTTCCATTCATCACATTGTCACTTTATCTTATTTGAAAGCTGAAACAGCCTGGTTTTGTCGGAGCTACTCAATGAGTTATATCCACTATTTTTTACTTTTGCTAATAGTTCATCGAGCTCTGCTTGCTCGGTTGCATCCAATCCTCGCTGAGCAGGGCGTCTCACTTTTGAATACGAGCGTCCTTTTGGTGGCGTAGCATTTCGCAATGTTGAGACTATGCTATTTTGTTTGCGCACTCGCATGATGCCATACACCAAACCGGCAACTGCACCTCCGAGGTGCGCACCAATGTGCCCCACCCCTCCGGCTGTAGCATCAACAATCAAGCTAAATATGATTACGGCCAAAGCAAGCCAACGTATTTCAACTGTGCCAAACAGCATGAGTTGCACTTTGCGTCGAGCCAAAATCACGCCACATGCAGCCATCACGCCAAGCACTGCTGCCGACGAGCCAATGAGCACGCCGTTTGCCAATTTGAGTGCGCCCATCATCATGAAGCACACAGCACCGGCAAAACCTCCGGCGAGGTAAGATGTGGCTATCACGCGCTCGCTCTCACCGTAGCGCAACAGTATTGAGCCAAAGCACCACAGCCAAAGCATATTAAATAGCAAGTGTGTAAATTGCCACTGTGTGAACATATAGAGCAGCGCCGTGTAGATGTGAGTTACGCCCATCACCGGATTTGCCGGCAATGCAGTGTGCTCTGACACTGTGAACTGCGACACTCCGCACAGCACAGCCAAATGCACAGCTACAAACACCACAACATTTATTGCGATGAAACGCCACAATATATTATTCCATATATCTTTTACTGTCATAGATTTAATTAATACCAGCCGCTGAAATCACCGCGTTTTTTCCAATAATAAAGCATCACGAAACCAATGAGCATGCCTCCGAGGTGAGCAAAGTGTGCCACACCATCGTTAACTGCGCCTACACCCAGCGACAACTCCAGCAAACCATATCCGAGCACCATCCACTTAGCCTTGATGGGCACCGGAATAAACATGATGTACATCTCGCGATTGGGATAAAGCATACCAAATGCCAGCAATATGCCGTAGATGGCGCCGCTTGCGCCAAGAGTGGGCGTGTTAACCAGTAAAGCTAATGCTGATGCCGATGGGTCTACAAATATTTGACCTTGCGACAACAAATCCCATCCTTTTTCAATGATATATTGATATTCTTCAGGTGAGTACATAGCACTGTATTTGCCCAGCATGATTGCATAGACTATGAGCTGCACCACTGCAGCACCAAGTCCGCACGACACGTAGTAGAACAAATAACGACGCGAGCCAAGTGTCCACTCAATAATTGAGCCAAACATCAGCAACGCGAACATATTAAAAAATAAGTGCGTGAATCCGCCATGCATGAACATGTATGTTATCAACTGCCACGCTCCAAATCCGGGCGACGACACATAGTGCAATGCACCGATATTAAGTATGCGTGTATAAGCTACATCGGGCACAATCGCCATCACAGCCCACACTATTACATTTATTATCAACAAATTTTTTGTTACCGGAGGCATTTGCCTCATCATATCTGAAAACATAGTTTTTTTCGGTTATTTTATTGTTTTGCAAAGATAGTCCATTTTGCGTCTGTTTGGCTATTTTTTATGCCTAATTTTTCTTTTTTAAGCCTTAAAAACGCGAAATATCAACATAATTGAAAAAATTTTGTTGAAAAATGCTCAAAAATTTTGCAGAATAAAATGTTTTTCGTACGTTTGCGGTCGTTAGTCACTAAATTAAAGTAATTCTTATTAACATAATCTATCACATGAACAAGACAGAACTTATCAACGCCGTAGCTGAAAAAGCCGGTCTTACAAAAGTTGATGCAAAAAATGCTATCGATGCAGTTGTTGCTGCAGTTTCTGATGCCCTTGCTAAAGGTGACAAAGTATCATTGATTGGCTTTGGCACACTTTCAGTAGTTGAAAAAGGCGAACGCACAGGTATTAACCCCCGCACCAAAGAAACAATCACTATTGGTGCTCGCAAAGTCGTTAAGTTCAAACAAGGCGCAGAACTTACTGAAGCTATCAAATAATTATTGCTCAACGATTCACGAATTTGAGGCGCTGTTGCGTCTCGCCGTAATGCCGCATCTCACCGGATGTGGCATTGCTATTTTTAGAAGGGATAGCCTATTGCAAGGTGAAAAGCCAACGAATTTTTAAAGGAAGTCATGTTGTAGTATCCGCTCTTGCCGGTTTCATACGGGGCATGCAACCCTATTCCCAAATCGCCGCGCACCACAATCATGCCAAGGTCAACACGCAATCCGGCACCGGTGCCCAAAGCTAAATCTTTCAAAAAAGTAGAAGCTTTTAGCAAACCTCCCGGACGCGATGGGTCTTCCTTCAATAGCCACACATTGCCGGCATCAACAAATAAAGCACCATTGAGCATTCCCATAATCGGGAATCGCCACTCCACGTTTGCCTCAAACTTAAACGTACCGGTTTGGTCGAAGTATCCGGTGCTCCCGGCATTAGGGTCTCTATAGCTGCCCGGGCCAAGTGAACGCACTGTGAATGCGCGCACTGAGTTAGCACCACCGCAATAAAATTGCTCGGCATAAGGCACTTGACTCGAATTTCCATAAGCATGAGCAGCGCCCACAGCGCCACGGCTAACTATCCACGAATTTGTGCCGGCAATGCGACGGCTATACACTATTTGCATTTGTCCTTTCACAAATTGCGAGAATGGTGTGCCAAACAGCTCTTTTTTGCCATCTTTTTTCCCGGCAAGTTCATATATGCTCCAAAATACGTTTCCGGCTTCTTGTGCACTGAAACTGAAATTGAGTATGTTGTTTGCATCAAAAGTGCGCTCATAGGCATAGCTATAAGCCATTTGCGGTATAAACTGGTTTTCGAAGCTCAATGATATTGCCGGATTTGCAGCCATAATTGAATCAAATTCGACGGTCGTGTTAATGAGCTTTGTGTAAGTCAACTTAAACGGTGTGTACGACATTGTGGCACGTCGTGTTGCTTGCCAATCGTATGACATTGCCATGTTAAACTGTGCCATTTTGAAGAAGTGCGGGCGATTGAGCAAGTCGGCCGACAAAGTGAACCGTGTCCAATTTATTTGGCGGCGACGTCGCGGTATAAATCGTGGGGCCAACAATCGCGGGAAAGCCAATGATGTGGTGATTCCTGCCTCATACGAGTTGAAAATGCCGCCTTTATTGTCCTGTCCGGTTTGCCACTCATACGAGCCTGTGAGGTCAACTGAGAATTGCTCACCGCCACCAAATATGTTTCGGTTTGTCACGCCAAGCGTGATGCCCGGGCCAATATAGCTATTGCTTTTTGACGATGCATTCACTTCAATCGAAGCTTCCAACGGTTGATCAAGCGTGCAATTTATAGCCACGTCAATATCTTTACTGTTGCTGAGCGTATCACGTGATGTTTCAATTGACACAGAGCTAAACATGCCCAATCGTGAAAGATAGTTTTGTGTGCGGTCCATGTCGCGCACCGAGAATGTGCGGCCGCGTTTAAACGTAACATTATCAGTAACCACGCTTTCACGAAAACGCATTGGCATTTGTTTTATCAATGTGCCAACCGATGTTTGTATTGTGTCAACCGAGCGGGCGCGTCCGCGATAACAATTCACATAAATAGTTACATTTCCGGTTTTGTATGATTGCAACACGCTGCCCGGCAAGTTTGAAGCCAAGTCCATGCGCAATGCCAATGAGCCTCGTTGCACAAGAGTATCAGCCAAATATTGTATATACTCCGGACGAAAATAATAGTATCCGCGGTTGCGCAATCGGTTGGCTATGCGTATTCGTGCTGCCGACAACGAATCGGTGCAATATCTGTTTCCAACTTGCAAATAGCTATCTTTTTTCGCCAATGAATCAATGAAATGATTTAGGCGTGTGCTGTCAGGCAATAATTCGACGCGATTAAATGTGAATGGCTCTCCGGGGGTGATGTTATATTTCACAGATGCCTTTTTCTTATTGCGGCCCGACACTAGTTCGTAAGTGGTTTTACTGCGGAAATAGCCGTTATCGCTCAGTATTTCATCAACCATGTGTGTTCGCACATCGGGACGCACATCGCTCACCAACACGGGTTGCTCAACAAGTTTTTCATACAACCAATGACGCAATCCGCCCTCGCTATACGACATATTGTTGTACACCCATAAACCAACCGGGAACGGTGAGCGACAGCCCACCAAACTCCAATAGTTATTGGGGGTTACATCAACCACTTCAGCAACTTGCTCGCGCACATCTACGGGCACTTTCACTTTTTCGCCATCGGTGGTTGAAATATAGTCTATCTTTTTGATGCCGGTGTAGAGTTGCTCATCATCGTCGAGTTTGCGCGTAGTTGAGCATGACGCCACAATAAGCATCACAGTTGCGAGTATTATATTTATGTTTATGCGTCTCATTGTTTTACTGTCTGCGTTTCACTCTGGGTTTGCGTTTGTGCGGTGTTTCTACGCTTGCGCCAACGGAACATGTCGGATATGCGGCGAATCTTGCGACGATATTCAAAACCGACACCGGTTTGAGTTATTTCGCCTTCGAGTATGCTTTCATATCCGGTGTGACGGAATATTTTCACCAGCATTGACCCGCTGCTATTAAGGCTATATTCAATTGAAACGTCGCTAACCAGGCTCTCAGCTACACTTTCATCGCTATTTGAGCCATCTGTGTAATTACCACCAACCACGATTTTAAATCGGTCGTTGAAGAGCGATTTCGACACTTGATAGCTATAGCTGGTGGCTTGCGAAGTAGAACCATTGTCGGTCAAATCATATTGATTTATGCCAAACGACAAATCAACACCTTTTATGGTGCTTGCCGCCCATGAGTTTAGTTGCGATGTGAGATATGAATAGAGTGCATTGCCGCCAAGATTTGCGTCGGCTTTTGTTTCTGTGCCGGTATAAATATTGGTAATCAGCAAGTTCATTGCAGCCGAAGCTCGTTGAGCTTGACTCATTGACGCTAACTCGTTTGCCACGGTAGCATCACCATCAGTGGCAAGGTCAAATGCAACATTCATATTTTCAAGAGTTCCGGTCACATCAACATTAACGTCAAAGTCTACCAATCGCGAATTTTGACCTTCTTGCGTCACGTTTGCTCTGACTTGGTCTGTGGCGCTAATGTTGAGCTGCGGGTTCATCATATCGCCGGTGAATGCGACATAACTGCCCTCATTGATATTAAACAGTTTTTCACCCATCACATTGATTGTGTAGCGTGCGAAACCGCTGTTGAGAGCTAATCGGCCGGTCAAACGGTCGCTCATTGTTGGTGTTGACGTGTATGTTAAAGAGCCTTGTCCTTTAATTTGCACTTTATCTTTACCGTTTGAACTGAGGTCAACGTTTATTGTTGAACCGTTTTGCACGGTGAGTGTAGCAGTGAGGTTCATCAACATATTGTCAACGTTTGCAATCGTGTCAGCATCAGCAACAGCCACAGAATCGGTGAAGTTGACAAACTTAACCATATCGGTATTCGTGCGTGTGCCCAATGCGGTTGTGGTAGTGGCAGGCATAACGTACGTCACATTTGTGGCAGAAAGGATGTCGGCAGATGCATTAATGTTGAGCAGACGCAAGTTTCCGCGCACATCGGCATTCATCGACACATAAGCTTTACCATAAACATCTGCGCCCTTTGGTGCTTTTGTTGAGTTCACAATCTGCATATTTGTGGCTTTAGCTTTCAAATCTATTTGTGGTGACGCAAGTTTTGTTATATCAACCGTTCCATTTATGGCAAGTGGATTATCGTTGCACGCTTTTATGTTGAAATTACTTATCTTCACCACACTGTTTTCAACGGGTATTTGGTCTTCGCTAAAGGCAAATGTTGTGCCAAGCATATCAACGCTCACACGAGCTGAGTCGAAATCAAGATAGCCATTGAGGATAGGGTTGTCTGAGTCGCCCGATATATCCATACGACCGTTGAGCACACCGGAGAGCTTTGCCAAACCGGGCACAAACGGATTTACGGTGCTGAGGGGGAATCGAATCATAGAGAAATCGAGGTTAAACGGCGATGTGCGCGTTGAGTCATTGAGCGCACCGGTCAATGTCATAGATTTTTGCCCGTCAATCCACAGTGCTATGTCTGCGTTCATCAAGCCATCACGATTTGTGAGTATATCAACGTCAGCTTTCACATCGCCAACACGCTCCTTGCCGTACAAGAAATCGGTCAAAGAAACTTCACCGTTACCGGTGAGTGCTTTATCTTGCCAGTTCACGCGCATATTGGCTGATAACGTGCCCTTAACAGGTGGAGCGAACGGATTTATAGCTATCCAGTCTTGCAGCTTCACATTTTGCACATCGAGCACCAAATCTTCATCAGCACCGTGAGCTGCTTCTTCAACCACCTGCGCGTTTTCGGAGTATAGAGCGAATGTGCTTCCGGCTCCTTCCATGCGCAAATTAGCGTCGAGATGCCGATGTTTCATATTTAGTTTCAAAAAGTTGTCTTCATTGATTTGCCATGCCTGATAGCCGATAGTCGGGTCTAATGGCTCAAGTGTTAGCGTGGCAATAGAATCTCCGGCAAATGCCAACATTCCGCCAAGCTTGTAACCAACTTCGCCGTCTATGTTGTTTTGCTTCATGCTGATACCAAGCTTTCCGGTTTCGAAGTATCCGTCAACATCAACATGAGCCCAATCGTCGAGAGTGCCTTTTCTATTTCCAATTTTTGCCACATAATTCAGCCGCTCGCCAATTTGATTAATGTCGAGCGTAAGTGTGTCAATACGAGTTTCTCCGGTGGTAAATTCCAATGCTTTTGCGCCGAGAAAAATCACCGAATCGTTTGATGCTTCAAGGTTCATGCGACTGAAGCTCATGTCGCTATCAGCCAATAGTTGATTGAGCGCATTGTCGTGTCCGGCATTCACGTCTATGACGAATTCGGGCAATTCGCGCTGAAAATCAACGACGCATATTTTTCTGTTTTCGAATTGTTTCATAGCCACCGATGCAGCTCGGCTGAATCGTGTTGAAATTGAATCGAGCCCCATTGGTGCGCTGAAATATGCATATAAATCACGGTTACGAACCGACGCATTTGTCACCGAATCATTTGAATTAAGGTGCATAGTAACGTCGTCAATATCAATTTTGCCGTTTTCATGGGTGTACGTAAGGTCATACAATTTCAGTGTTGCGGCAGTTTCGCGCATGTCGCCGGTGAAATTAGCATCAATATCAGCATTTATAGCCAATCGAGCCGGTGTATCCGACATGTTTAGCGCAGCGAGGTCTATATCGCGACCGTCAATTGAAGCTGTCAAATCGTAGTGTTTATCGTCTAATAACTCGCCCGAAGCCTTCAGCGAGAAGTCTAAGCCGGTGTTTAATGAAGTCATATCAATATCGGCATGGCCATCGTGCAAAGCCACTGATCCTGATATGTCTTTGTAGGTTTTTCCTTGGTATACTAACGAAGCCAAGTCGAGCGTCACGTCGCTCGATGTATTTTTACTAAATAAATCAAATCCTTTGCCTTGAGCCACGACATGGGCGGTCACATTACCCACACCAAGTCCCGACATAAAAGCTCCGACCGGGAATGAGTTTGCCGTCAAGTCTACATCGTACACATTACCTCTGCCCTTAAATGAGCCATCGAAAGCTATATCACCACCAACAGTGCGAGCTTTCACATCTCCACTATAATTGCCGTTGCCAAACAGCACACGACCGCCAAGTGTCATCGGTGGAACGGTCACACCCGTCCCAGCCAAAAACAAACGCACAAAAGGGTCAACGTTTCCTATTTTACCCTGCAACGAGATGTCGCCACTGAGTTTGTCAGAGTCCATCACATTACATAAAAATCCACTTGCATCAACACTCATGGTGCTTCCAAGCGTGAGCTTCAGTTTGCCTATGCTAAGTCGCAACATATTTCCGTCGAGCTCTACCCCCATATTCAATTTTGTGCTCTTTGGCAGCAATGAAATGTAAGGCGAAGCGATTGGGAACATCAACTTAGTATCAGCCATGCTCAATGTGCCGTCAACTTGCAGCGACAACGGCACGGTGTTATCGGTCACAATATCGCCGGTGCCGAGAAATCCATTAGCCGTAAATGCTGTGCCAAGCGCAGTTGACACATCAAAATCGGTGAACGTCATGCCGTCGTCAGTGATATCAAGTGTACCTTCAGCGGTGAGATCCACCCCACAACGTTCATGCCCGTTGAGCCATATCGGCAATTTTACCGTTGACGCACAATTATAGAAGTCGGTAACCTTTATGTGAAGGCTATCAACGTCAATGTATGAGAAATCAAGACCTTTCTCCGGTTTATATCCGTTTGTGGTGTAAAGTCCGTGAGACTTATCAAAATCAAGAGAGTGAAGGCGCACCACCCACGGTTTTGACTCAGTGCTGTCAGCGGGAGCAACAACAGTATTAGCTATTGTTGTTGAATCGGGAGCTATATATCGCGCATCCAAACCGGTGCCGCTCATTTCTTGTATAAACACCGTTTGTTTTGCCACATCAATAGCGCCTCCGCGCAAGGTGCCCTCGGCGATTTTCACGCCAAGAGTATCGACCGTTGGCAGCATATTCATTCTATACGTGAAGTTACGCAGTTGCAACTCGTCAACATCAATATTCAGCGGTGACGATTGCGTTGTGTCACTAGGCTCGGATGTGGGAGGATTGGGATTTATATACATATCAACCACTCCATCGCTGAGCACACCTTGTTTAAGCCTAATCTTCATTGGCTCAAGCTGCACAGTGGCCGGCGACAATTCAGCATTGCCGGCACGAACAGTGATGTATGTTGCCGAATCACGATTACCCATGCAATAATACCCATCTTGCAATTTAGCATGCTCTATATCTATGCAGCCGTTGAACAACGGTGCAACACTCACATGTCCGTCAAAATGGCGAGCGGCAACAACAGTGTCGCCATCTTGCACCAATGACAGCCCGTCGAGCTCCAAGCGCAACGGCATCAGTAGCCTGAATTTTTCAAGCGAGAACTCAGTGCCCTCACGGCGATTCATCGCCACGACCAAAGCCTCGCGCAATTGATCTTGAAACCACGGAGAATAGATCATGCTCACACATCCAACCACGAAAAGCACCACGCCCATCACAATGAGCGATAACACTTTGCACAGTTTTTTCATTAGGTGAGCCATAAGCAACATCTGTAACTTATTAGTATTTAAGAAGAGAAGAGGAGAATGAATTATAATTTATTTTAAAGGCATCTTAGCAATGCGACGCTCATGACGGCCGCCCTCGAAGGGAGTGCTAAAAAATACGTCAACAATATTCAATGCCTCTTCCGGAGCCAAGAAACGAGCCGGCAACACGAGCACATTAGCATCATTGTGTTGACGTGCCAAGCGAGCAATTTCAACATTCCAGCACAACGCAGCACGCACGCCTTGATGTTTATTTAAAGTCATGCCAATGCCATTACCGGTGCCACATATTCCGATAGCCGGGTAAACCTCGCCATCTTCCAATGCTTTGGCGCATGGATGAGCATAATCAGGATAATCACATGAATCAGTAGAGTTCGTACCAAAGTCCTCATACTTCACACCACGAGCTTCCAAATAGCCTTCAATAATGCTTTTTAGTTCAAAGCCCGCATGGTCGCAACATAGACCAACCGGCATGTTTTCGTTGATAATAGTCATTTTGCTAAAAAGGTATATAATTGTTATTAATTCGCAACAAGCGTATTTAGCTACAAATATACAATTTTTTCTAATAAAAAGATTGCTGCCTTAAAAAATTTTCTTAACTTTGCAGCCGAAATCAGCCCGGGTGGCGGAATGGTAGACGCGCTCGTTTCAGGTGCGAGTGTTGAGAGACGTGCAAGTTCGAGTCTTGTTCCGGGCACAAACTAAAATCGCAAATAGCTAATTATCAGTTATTTGCGATTTTTCTTTTATCAAAATGTCTGCAAAAAGGAATAGTGGACGGGATCGCAACATAGGCGGCACATCTCCGAAGTGCCCGCGCGTGATGGGGCGTGATTTAATGGTGATTGCACGCACCATCAGTAAAAATATAATGAGCAAAAAACGGAGCTATAATTTTGTAAATCTAAAAATTGTTACGATATTTGCGTTACGATAATT
>CAZGAN010000040.1:0-13876 GCA_964523655.1 uncultured Bacteroides sp. | reverse complement strand
AACTTGCTCTTGTACTACTCTTGTCACTATTGTAAATCTTTCAATGTTCTCGTTTATAGTTGCTTTTGTTTGTTTCGTTGTTTCTCAAAAGCGAGTGCAAAGTTACGAGCTTTTTTCTTAACCACCAAATTAATTTTAGTTTTTAACTTTCGTTAGCATTTCGAGTTTTTCGCAAAGTTTTTCCATTCGTGAACCTTCGTTCGTGAAGAAACTTCTCAAAAACCCGCTCAGCATTTCTGCTGAACTATCTGAAACCAATTTAGTTAGCGTTAAACTCGGTGCCTCTGCCCGGGTAGCGTTTCTTTCGAAAAGCGATGCAAAGTTAGCTGTTTTATTTGAACTGTGCAAGTTTTTCTAGCGTTATTTTACGTAACACAATGTGAAGTTTTGTAAATATCAAAAGCAATATTCTGATTAATAGTCGATTATCTGTAACACCTTTGTAACACAAAATTTCAACTTTTTTCGCCGCCTCTTCTTCTCCCCCACCCTCACAAACATTCTCCACATTATAATAATATAATTTTTTTCGCGTTTTCGCTTCTTGTATATATATTTTTCGTAATTTTGTGGGTCGATAAACGGATTATAATTTTAAAACTTCATACTATGGATTTGTTTGATAAAATCAGCGAAGACATCAAAAAAGCAATGTTGGCACGCGAAAAAGTGCGCCTCGAAGCTTTACGCGGCATCAAAAAAGAATTTATTGAAGCAAAAACCGCTCCCGGAGCCGGTGGCGTGCTCTCTGACGACACCGCCCTCAAAATTTTGGTGAAAATGGCTAAGCAACGCCGCGAAAGCGCCAAAATCTATCAAGAAAACAATCGCCCCGAACTTGCCGAAGGTGAACTCGCCGAGATGGCAGTAATTGAAGAATACCTTCCGAAAGCTCTCAGCGAAGAAGAACTAACCGCTGAGCTAGAAAAAATAATCGCTCAAGTTGGCGCTACAACCCCGCAAGAAATGGGTAAAGTGATGGGCGTGGCAACAAAAACACTCGCCGGTCGTGCCGATGGTAAAGCCATCTCTGCTAAAGTGCGCGAACTCCTCGCAAAATAAGTAACAAATACACATTATTATATATAAAGATATAAGCAATGCTCACAATTCAACAAATTAAAGAAAATCCGGAGTTGGTGATTGCTCGCCTTGCCGTAAAAGGCTTCGATGGCAAACAACCAATTGCCGACGTGCTCGCTCTCGACGAAAAACGTCGTCAATTGCAACTCAACAATGATAACACCGGCGCTCAACTCAACCGTCTCGCTGCCGAAATCGGCAAACTCATGAAAGCCGGACAAAAAGACGAAGCCGAATCAATCAAAGCCCAAGTTGCTGCCCTCAAAGCTGACCAAAAATCGTTTGGCGACCAACTTGCTACTGTAGAATCTGACATCCGCAACATACTTTTGAGTGTGCCCAACACTCCTTGCGCTGCTGTGCCCGAAGGCAAAACCGCTGAAGACAACGTGGTTGAAAAAACAGGCGGTCCGATGCCAAACCTTGGCGACGACGCTCTCCCCCACTGGGATCTCGCAAAAAAATACAACCTCATTGACTTCGACCTCGGCGTGAAAATCACCGGCGCAGGTTTCCCCGTATATCTCGGCAAAGGCGCAAAAATGCAACGCGCGCTCATCCAATTCTTCCTCGACGAAGCATCAGCAGCCGGATATCTCGAAGTGCAACCCCCATACGTGGTTAATGAAGCATCAGGCTACGGCACAGGTCAACTTCCTGATAAAGAAGGACAAATGTACCACTGCAACCTCGATAATCTTTACCTCATCCCCACAGCTGAAGTGCCCGTCACCAACTTGTATCGCGATGTAATCATCGACGCTAACAAGCTCCCCATCAAAAACTGCGCTTACTCAGCTTGCTTCCGCCGCGAAGCCGGTAGCTACGGTAAAGACGTGCGTGGTTTGAACCGCCTGCACCAATTCGACAAAGTTGAAATTGTGCGCATCGAAAAACCCGAAAACTCTTACGCTGCTCTCGAAGAAATGAAAGATCACGTGCAAGGCTTGCTCGAAAAACTTGGCTTGCCCTGGCACATACTTCGCCTCTGCGGTGGCGACATGAGCTTCACTTCTGCAATCACATTCGACTTCGAAGTGTTCTCTGCTGCTCAAAAACGTTGGTTGGAAGTTTCATCTGTTTCTAACTTCGAAACATATCAAGCAAACCGCTTGAAATGCCGTTTCCGTGGCGAAGACAAAAAAACTCAACTCTGCCACACCCTCAACGGCTCTGCCCTCGCTTTGCCTCGCATCATGGCTGCTTTGCTCGAAAACAACCAAACCCCCAACGGCATCGTAGTGCCCGAGTGCTTGCGCAAATACACAGGCTTCGATATTATTGACTAAAATTCAATCAAATATATCAACTCAAGGATGGCGTGACGAAAGTTACGTCATCTTTTTTTATAGCTTTTTGTTAGTTTTTTCGCTAAATTTTACTACTTTTGTTGCACTTAATCAATAACAATGAAAGTTTGCAAACAGATATTAGTAATTTTTCTCTTCACACTAACTCACTTCTTTACCGCTAATGCGATAACTCCCGCCGAGATCACTCGACAAATTGATGACGCTAATGCTCTTCGTCTTAAAGACAGTAAAAGCTCTATACAACCTCTTTACGATGGATTTATTGCAGCGAATGAAAACGGATTAGATGACGAAAGTGCTCGTGCACTTGCATATTTGGGCTGGGCTCTATACAATAATAGCTACCCCGAGCTCTCTATGCAAACTTTTTCCTATGCCCAAAAATATTGCAGCAAGCAAAACACCAAACTCCGTGACTTGATTTCTCTTGGCATGGGCGCGTGCTACGCTTCTACAACTGACTTTGCACGCGGCGAAAAGCAACTTCTCAAAGGGCTGCGTCAAAGTCATGCCGATGGCAACAAACGCGAAGAAATGATGCTCTACACCTACCTCGGCAACCTATATTCGGAGCAAGCTAAAGAAGCAAAATCTAAAGAATGTTTTGAAAAAGGACGCGACATTGCTCACGTCATAAAAGACACTATATTTGAAAGTGCCCTCTACTGCAACATAGGCACTCTCGAGCCCAACATCGACAAAGCCGAAGAAAATCTCTTCAAATCAATCGACCTATGCCAACAGTCTGGCAATAAAACCACCGAATGTTACGCTTACGTAAACCTCTCCGAGCTGTATTTTAACAACAAAGATTACGGCAAGGCACTACGCATCACGGAACAAATAAACCGACTGATGCCATACGTCAAGAAAAATGACAAAATAATTGCATACTCACACTCGCTGCTAAGTCAAATTTACGCTGCGCAAAATGACTATGCAACAGCATACAACCAAATGTCGCTCGCACTCAAACAGCAACAAATCGACGATGCCCAGATCGAACAAGAACGCGTCACTTACAGCTTGATTGTCAGCGAGATAGTAAAACAATGCGAAAAACATAGCCTACAACAACAGAAAAAAGAGTCAACAAACACTCTCCTCATCATGCTTGTAGTGTCAATCGCTATTTTGCTTGTTGCTATTCTTATGTTCATACTCTACCGCAAATCTAAGCAACAACAACGACTACTCCTCGCTAAAAACAACGAAATCTCTCAACTTCAAGCCACTACCACCGAGCACAAAACGGTCATTGACGACACTCGTCGCACCATGAACTACTTCTACGGATTCTACCGTGGCAGATACTCTATGCTCGAGAAACTTTCTCAGATGGTGAAAGAGAGCTACAAAATGTCAAATGCACAACTTATTTCTCATCTTCGCATACTAAACAACACAATCACTCACTGCCTCGCAAAAGACAAAGAACCCGACTTTGTAACAAAACTTGAAACCGAAAATGACGAGTTCGTAAAGCGATTACTCGAAAGATACCCAGACCTCTCGAAAACTGACATTTTGCTAGCTACATACTACCGTTTAGGCATGTCTACTCGCGAAATTTCGCGTCTTTCAGGCAAATTGCCAACCACTGTAACCACAGCTCGATATCGCCTCCGAACATCATTAAATATACCTGAAGACACCGATTTAACCGAATTTTTCAATTCCATCTGACCTATAACAAAATGTAAACATAAAACAAAAGCTAATGCACTAACTACTAGTGTATTAGCTTTTATTTTGTAAACCTATTTCTTGCCAATTTTTACGTTGTGTAAACCTTTTTTTGACCTAAAATAATTGGGATTTTAGCTGAGAGCAAATAATTTAGCCGATGCAAACTTTCAAAATTTCTTACACAACAAAAAATTGGAATTTACATGAAAAAATTGTTACTAATCCTAGCGGCGTCTTTAGTGATTCCGGCCGTTTCCGGTTCGGCATACGCAAAAGATAAGCCCACAAAGATTCCCAAATTGACGGAATTGAATGTGAAAGGGCTAGACCATTTCACAAAGAAGCTCCCTAAAGGCTCAGGAACTATCACCTCCCTCAATTTCCAATCAAACAACGCGGCTAAAGTTTCTGCCAAAGCAGCAGCAAAAGCGCAAGACTTTAAGTGTGCCCTCCTTTATTCTGACAAATGGGACGGCTCAGATAACTATGGTGCTTACACGTTCTCGTCTGACAACATCGACAAATTCGAGCTTAAGTACCAAAATGCTTCTGCTTATGCCAATGCCGGTGGTTTCTTCACCCCCGACAAATTCTACTTCACTTATTACACTCGCGAAGATTATGACAACTATGTAACTACCTATGTTGTCAACACAAACACATGGAAGCTAGAAAAGACAATCGACCAAGACGGCGATATCTACTCTGTAGCCTACGACATGTCTTATGACCCCATCGAAAAAGTTGCTTTCGGTTCTTTCTACGATGGCACCGACGAAACCTCTTATTGGGGCTACATGGACCTCTCTTCTGGCACTGTTTACAAAATTGCTGACCTTGAAGGCATTCTCGTTGCTGTAGCCATCAACGACAACGGCGAAGCTTACGCTATCACAAACGGTGGATACCTCGTCAAAGTTGAAAAATACACCGGAGAACTCACTGTTGTTAAAGGCATCACCTCTACAACTTCTGAATATCAACAATCAGCTGCTTTTGCTGAAGATGGCTCTCTCTACTGGGCTCTTGTTGCATCTACCGACACAGGCGGTTACGGCACAGGTCTAGCTAAAATTGACGTCTCTACCGGCGCTGCTTCTCTCATCGGTCAATTTGAAGACTCTGAGAACGTGGTTGCTCTCTACTGCGAACCCACTGCTGCCGACGAAGGCGCTCCCGCAGCTCCCTCTAATCTCAAGCTCAACTACACCGACGACAACCTCACAGGTACCGTCTCTTTCGACGTGCCCACCGTTGATAACCTCGGCGCTACAATCTCAGGCGACGTTACATATATCATATATGTTGACGGCGAAGAATCAGTTACCGGCACCGCCGCTGCAGGTTCTACTGTTAACGCCAAAGTAACTGTTCCCAACGCAGGCGTTCACACTATCGCAGTTCGCTTACGCAATAGCAAAGGCGACAGCCAACGCATTTCCGACTCTCAATGGATTGGTATTGACCGTCCCGTTGCCGTTACAAACCTCACTCTCAAAAAAGACGGTGACAAAGCTATCCTCTCATGGACAGCTCCTGCCGGTGGCGCTCTCGGCGGTTACTTCGACCCCGCTCGCGTGAACTACACCATCACACGTCTCTCTGACAACAAAGTTGTTGCAACAGGTCTTAAAGACACCTCATTCACCGACGATTTGAGCGGTCTCGAATCTCAAGCTTACGTCACATACCGCGTCACCGCATTCTCTGACGACGCTCAAGGAGCAAGCGCTACCTCTAACGGTATAGTTTTCGGCCCGGCATTCCAAACTCCCGTTAGCTTCACATTCGACACCGAAGCCGACTACAACCTTTTCACCATCATCGACAACAACGAAAACCTCAACCAAGACGACGGCCTCTGGCAATATAGCCCCAGCGGTCAATGCCCCGGTTATGTTTGCGGTACTCTCGACGGTGATGACTGGTTGATTACACCTGATGTCTACCTCAAAGCTGACCACCAATACACATTCAACTACGATGTGCTTTGCTATTCTAATTACTGGCCCGACAACTACGAAGTTTACATGGGCCCGTCAGCTACTATTGAAGGCATGACTACTAAATTGGTGCCCAACACTCAAATCTATTGGGACGAATACCGCACCAATACCCTCACAATCACCGTTCCTAAAGACGGCACATACAACTTCGGTTTCCACGCCCTCTCTGAAGCCGGCGGCGCATTCTTCCTTGTTGACAACATCGAAGTAACCGAAAGCTACGCTCTCAAAGCTCCTATCGCAGTCTCTGACCTCACCGCCGTTGCCGGCGACAAAGGCGCTGCTACTGCTAAAGTAACTTTCACCACCCCCACCGAAGCCGTTGACGGCAGCAGCCTCTCGGCTCTCACTAGCGTAAAAATCACTCGCAACTTCCAAACCGTTAAAGAATTCTCTAACCCCGGCATTGGCACTGCTCTCTCTTTCGACGACACTGACGTGCCCACCGGCAACGCAACATATCGCGTAGTCGCTTCAACAAAAGAAGGCGAAGGCGTTGTTAGCGAAGTAACTGTTTGGGTTGGCCTCGACACTCCCGCTGAACCAACAGTTCACATGGCTGTTACAAACGGTCACCCCGTGCTCACTTGGGAAGCTCCTCAAGGCCGTGGCCAAAACGGCGGTTATGTTAACCCTGACGACCTCACTTACATCGTCTACCGTGCTACCGACGGCTCTATCCTCGCTAGCGACCTCAAAGCATTCACTTACACCGACACCGAATACGAGCCCGACTTCGATGGCGAACAAGCTCTCGTGCAATACGGCATATTCGCTCAAAACACCGCAGGTATCGGTTATCCCGGTTCTAACTTCGTTATCGAAGGTAAAAACTACGAACTCCCCTTCAAAGAATCATTCACAGGCGGTAAAACCGACAAACTTCTCCTGATTAGCACCTCTGTTACCGGACAAGACGGTTACGACAACTGGCAAATTGACGATGACTACAACGGCATGTCTCAAGACAACGACGGCGGTAACATCATGATCATGCCTGCTACTCCCGGCGTTCAATCTACCATTCAAATGGGTAAGATTGACATGACTAAAGCTAGCAACGCTAATCTCTCATTCCACCTCATGCGCTACAACTTCGACAACGACTTCCCCGAAACAAACCCCGAAGACGACTACATCGAAGTATTTGTTGGTGGCGCTGACTACGAAACAACTCTCGTTAAAACTATCCGCTCTTGCGACCTCAAAGTCGGTAAATACACTCAATTCACCGTGCCTTTGACCGAATATGAAGGCACTGACTTCATCTTCCTCCAATTCAAGATGAATGCCGTTGCTGCTTACTTCCCCGTTCTCCTCGACAACATCGAAGTTAAGAGCACATACAAAACTAACCTCCAAGTCACAGACTTCTCTGTTCCCACCAGCGTTGATGTCACATCTGACTTCTCTGCTACTGTTACAGTCAAGAACGACGGCACTACTTCTGCCAGCAACTTCACCGTTGCAGTTAAACTCGGCGACGAAGTCCTCGCATCAAACGTTGATAGCGAAGCTCTCGCAGCAGGTGAAAGCCGCAGCTACACATTCGACTTGAACGCTGCTTCTACTTGGGCTGACGCACAAGTTCTCACCGCTGAAGTTACAATTGATGGCGACCAATACAGCAACGACAACACCGACGAAACCACCGTTAACGTAATTCGTCCCGATGTTAACGCTGTTACCGACCTCTCTGTAAATGCTAGCGAAACTAGCGCTACATTCTCTTGGACTGCTCCCGAAATCGCAACAGTGCAAAAAGTTGTTGAAAGCTTCGAAAGCTACGCTCACGGCGCTAAAAACAATGGCTCTGTTGGCAACTGGACAATGATCGACGCTGACAAAACTATGGGCGTTAACGCTGACGTCTACGTGCCCGCATACTGGTCAACACGTGCATTCACAGTATTCGACCCCGAAGACGGTGAAAACGGCGATGCTACAACTTACGCCGCTCACTCAGGCAGCAAATCAGCTATCGCATTCCCCAACTTCGAAGACGACAATGACGATTGGATGGTTACTCCGAAACTCTCGGGCAACGCTCAAACAATCTCATTCTGGGCTCGCAGTGCCGGCACTAGTGGCAACGATGAACTCATAGTCTACTACTCAACCGGCGAACCCACTACTGCTGACCTCAAAGCAGCTCCCAAGCTTTCTGACCGCGAAATCACTCTCACTAACGAGTGGACGAAATACGAATACGATATCCCCGAAGGAGCTCTCTACTTCGCATTCCGCTACGACGTTGAAGATGGTGACGCTGCTATGATCGACGATGTTGAGTTCGAACAAGCTGCCGTTTACAACGTAACCCCCGAAATCGAAGGTTACAACCTCTACAAAGACAACGTGAAAGTGAACGACACCGTTATCACTGCAACTAGCTACACCGTTAACTCTAACATCAACGGTAACTACTACGTAACTGTTGTTTACAACACAGGCGAATCTGCTGCCTCTAACGTGGTTAGCATTTCTGCCGGCGTTGACGACATCACTATCGATGCAGCTAACGATGACGCTCCTACTTACGACCTCTACGGCCGCCGCGTCTTCAACTTGCAAGACGGTCAATTATACGTACGCAAAGGACAAAAATTTATATATCGTAAATTCTAATACTAAAGTTTAGAAGTGAAAGGAAGGGGCATGCCGCTGATGGCATGCCCTTTTTCTTTATTATTGTGTTAAATTTTTTGCTTTTTCTTTTTTTGTGTAGTAATTTTGCAGCGGATACTACAGTTAACTCTCTCATAACACACATATTAACAACTGATTAACGTAACTAATACTACATTACTTTGCGTATGAAACACATTCTACTTTCCGTGCTTGCATTGGCGTCATGCATCGGCGTCCAAGCACAAACAATCTACTCCACTACGCTAAACACACAAGAAGAATTTGACGAGTGGACCGTTATAAACGCCAATAACGACACTAATTTTTCCGGCGAACCTCAAACCTGGTGTTTCTCCCCTACAAACACCGACGGTCAACGAACCTACTACAGCTACCACACAACTAACAAAGCTGATGATTGGCTTATCTCTCCAGCTATCACTCCTTCCGCTTCCGGCGACTACCTCGTTTCCTACAAATTTGAAGGCGGCACATCGTATCCCGAATCACTGAAAATGTACTACGGTAGCGCTCCAACTATCGAAGCTCTCTCTAAAAACCTCGGTGCCGACTACCCCGAAGTGACAGGCGTAAACACCGGCTATTTCTTCGTGAAAGCTCAAGCCGGAGTGCCATTTTACGTTGCTTTCTACGCTTGCTCCGAGCCCGACCGATATCGCTTGTATGCCGAAGGCCTTGAAGTGAAACTTTGCGAGAATCCCGTTGACCTCGCTATCACCGAAATCACAGCCCCAACAAGCAAAGAAGGTTTGACCAATGCCGAATCAGTGAAACTAAAAATTGCAAACACCGGACTTGCCGATGCTGCTGCCGGCTCTTACACCGTAACTATCAACGTTGACGGCGTAGACCAATTCACTGAAACTATCAATCAATCAATACCCCAAAACGGAGAAATCGAAGTTACACTCAACGGCAAAATCGACCTTTCTACCAGCCACCACACTTACGCTGTGAAAGCTACAGTCAACAATGCCGACGACATCTCTTCTAGCAACAACTCGCTCACTGCTTCAATCCGCCACATCGGCCCCGCTGTTGAACCTTACACCATGGGCTTCGAAACTACCGAAGACCTCTCCGACCTCCTATTCTACGACCTCAACAACGACGACGCTCACTGGAGTGTACAAGTCAATAGCTTCTTCGTTGCTCCTTCTCGCACTGGTCAAGGCTCTCTCTGCTACAACTACAGCAAAGTAAACCAAGCCGACGACTGGGCTATACTCGATGGCATACAAATGAAAGCCGGTTACCACGTCCTCAAATTCTGGGTATCTACTATGGACGACTCCCACACTGAAGCTTTCAGCGTATTTTGGGGCAACCAAGCCACCCCAACAGCAATGAAAAACAAAATTGCTGAGTACGACCCAATCACTCAAGCCGAGTACAAACAAAAAATTTGCATCTTCAAGCTCGACTCTGACCAAACCGTCTACATCGGCTTCCACGCTACCAGCCCTGCCGACCAAAACTGGATTGGCATTGACGACGTTGAAGTGAACTCTATATCTGCCACCGAC
The DNA here is from genome assembly GCA_964523655.1 of uncultured Bacteroides sp. Lineage (GTDB taxonomy): Bacteria > Bacteroidota > Bacteroidia > Bacteroidales > Muribaculaceae > CAG-873. The sequence continues at coordinate 3,607 of CAZGAN010000040.1, read as the reverse complement.
GTTGACCTCGCTATCACCGAAATCAGCAATCCAATCGGATTCCTTCCCATACTCTCTAACCACGACGTCGTCTTTAAAGCTATGAACGAAGGCGTATCCGACACCAAAGGAACTATCAAAGTCGCCATCGACGGCACTAGCGTCTACGAAAAAGAAGTTACTCTCATTGCTCAAGTCGAACAACAATTCACCCTCGCTGGCCTCATTGACAACCTCGCTGACGGTGAACACACTCTTTCTGTCAGCATTGTCAACGCTTCTGATGTGAATAGCAACAACAATACCGAAGAAGTTTCATTCACCAAGCTCGGCTCTCCCGACCTCAGCTGGGACTTCGAAGGCGATGGCGTGCCAAAAGAACTAACCGTACGCTCTGAAGACACCTACACCCTCAGCGATGCTGCTTTCGATGAATTCGGCGAAACCGGTGTCAACATCATGCAAATTGAAAACCACCAATACTACGGCCGTCACATGCTCGGCATCTCTACATGGTTCACCGAAACAGGCAGCGCCGACCGCTGGGTCGTTTTACCAAAAATACACGTCAACTCTGCAAACTCTTGCTTCGTTCTTAACGCCGGGTCTGCAAACTCTAGCATCAGCGAACGCTATCGCGTGAAAGTTTCTGACGGCGACGATGTTTGGTATGATTACACATCACTCCTTTCTGTCGACAAAGAAAACTACGTGCGCAAAAACCGTGGCTTCAAATTCGGTGAAGACTATGCCGGCAAAGACGTTTACGTTGCAATCAACGTAACCACCTACGACGGCGACTGCCTCACCATCGACAACATTGGCCTGCACGACTGCAATATTGCCAATACCGGAGTCAACGACATCTCAATTAAAGACGGCTCTAACTTCCTCTTCGACGGCAACACCCTCTCTTTCGGCGACAACAACTCTGTTTCGCTTAACGTCTACAACGTGAACGGTAAACTCGTTTACACCGCTAACGGCAAATCTTTCAACATCTCTAACCTCGCCAAAGGTGTTTACATCATCCGTGCTGTCACCGCTAACGGTGTACAAACCGGCAAAATCGTGAAATAGCTACAATTATTCATACTTTTCGATTCTTAGAGTATGGGGCATTTATTTGCCTCATACTCTTTCTTTTTGGCATTTTTCTGCTAAAAAACATAGTTTTGTGATAATTTTTCGCATTTTTATTTGGTTCTTATTACGATTTGTAATATATTTGCAGCATACAACTTAAAAATATCTTCCATAGGTCAAGAAATAGCGATATTCTTTTATCCAAAAAGTCACTTATGTCCTATTATCATGATATCCTAAATACATTATTAAAATGAGCATACTATTAAGAAGTGCTGCAAGCACACAAGGTCGCCGAATGGCAGGAGCCAGAGCTTTATGGCGCGCCAACGGCATGAAAGACGAACAGATTGGTAAACCGGTCATTGCAATTGTAAATTCATTCACACAATTCGTGCCCGGCCACACTCACTTGCACGAAATTGGACAAATAGTTAAAGCCGAAATTGAAAAACTTGGTTGCTTCGCTGCCGAGTTCAACACCATTGCCATTGACGACGGTATTGCAATGGGTCACGACGGCATGCTCTACTCCCTACCCTCTCGCGACCTCATCGCCGACTCTGTCGAATACATGGTCAACGCCCACAAAGCCGACGCCATGGTTTGCATCTCTAACTGCGACAAAGTAACCCCGGGCATGCTCATGGCTGCCATGCGTCTAAACATCCCCGCCATCTTCGTTTCCGGTGGACCAATGGAAGCCGGCGACCTTAACGGCCGCGCTCTTGACCTTATCGACATCATGATTGACTCTGCCGACACAACCGTCGACGACGACACCGTGACTCTCCTCGAACAACGCGGATGTCCCACTTGCGGCTCTTGCTCTGGCATGTTCACTGCCAACTCAATGAACTCACTCAACGAGGCTATCGGCCTTGCCCTACCCGGCAACGGCACAATACTCGCCACTCATGCAAACCGCGAAAAACTGTTCCGTCGCGCTGCTCAACAAATCGTAAAAAATACTTACGCATACTATAACGACGAAGACGAAAGCGTGCTCCCTCGCAACATCGCAAACCGTCAAGCCATGCTCAATGCAATGACTCTCGACATTGCTATGGGTGGCTCCACCAACACAGTGCTCCACCTCCTCGCTGTTGCTAACGAAGCCGGCGCAAACTTCACCATGGCCGACATCGACATGCTCTCTCGTCGCACTCCCGTGCTCTGCAAAGTAGCACCAAACTCTCACTTCCACATCCAAGACGTAAACCGCGCCGGCGGCATCCTCTCAATCATGAAACAACTTGCCGACAAAGGCCTGGTTGACACTTCTGTGAAACGCGTTGATGCACTTACTCTCGGCGAAGCCATCGACTCCTATGCACTCGAAGGCAAAAACTTCAGCAAAGAAGCCGACGAACTCTGGCACAGCGCTCCCGGTGGTGGAAGAAACCTCAAACTCGGTAGCCAATCATCTACATATAAATCTCTCGACTACGACCGCGCAAACGGCTGCATCCGCGACTTCGACCACGCATACGTTAAAGACGGCGGCTTGGCTGTGCTCAAAGGCAACATCGCCATCGACGGCTGCGTAGTAAAAACAGCCGGTGTCGACGAAAGCATTTTCCACTTCAGCGGCCCCGCCAAAGTATTTAACTCACAAGAAGCTGCCGTTGAAGGCATCCTTCATGACCAAGTTAAAAGCGGTGATGTTGTAGTCATCACATACGAAGGCCCAAAAGGCGGCCCAGGCATGCAAGAAATGCTATACCCCACCAGCTACATCAAATCTAAACACCTCGGCAAAGAGTGCGCTCTAATCACCGACGGTCGTTTCTCAGGCGGCACCTCAGGCCTTTCTATCGGTCACATTTCTCCCGAAGCCGCTTCTGGTGGCGCCATCGGACTGGTTCGCGACGGCGATATCATCGACATCAACATCCCCGAGCGCACCATCAACGTGAAACTCACCGACGATGAGCTTGCCGCTCGCCGCAAAGCCGAAGAAGCTCGTGGCAAAGACGCATTCACTCCGGTGGGCCGCGACCGCCAAGTTTCTAAAGCCCTTCGCGCTTATGCTGCTATGGTTACTTCTGCCGACAAAGGCGGAGTCAGAGAGTTAAAATAATTTTTATTGACATCTAAAGGTAAAAAAGCATTTTTGTTTAATACTTATGAGCGAAAAAATTTCAGGTTCTGACATAATGTTGCGCTCGCTGATTCGCGAGAATGTCGACCTTATCTTCGGATATCCCGGTGGCTCTATTATGCCATTCTACGATAGGCTATATGACTATCAGAAAGAGATTAAACACATACTTGTGCGCCATGAGCAAGGTGCAACTCACGCTGCTCAAGGTTATGCCCGCGTCACCGGTCGTCCCGGCGTTGTGGTTGTAACCTCTGGCCCCGCTGCTACTAACGTCATCACCGGCATTGCCGATGCTTCTATGGACAGCACCCCTATGGTGGTTATCACCGGTCAGGTTGCTTCTCCGCTACTCGGCACCGACGCTTTCCAAGAAACCGACGTGGTGGGCATCACTCAACCTATCACGAAATGGGCTTACCAAATTCGCCGCGCCGA
>CAZGAN010000039.1:0-14826 GCA_964523655.1 uncultured Bacteroides sp. | reverse complement strand
TTAGAAGTTTTGGCGGACGATGCGGGCGATTGCGAGGATGTTGAGGGTTGTTACTAGCGCTATGATTAGTACACCGGTGATAGCTGCGGGTATTATTGAGCCGGCAGCAACTCCAATCTCGGCAAGTCGTGGTTGCCACCATGCCGCTGCGAGTATCATTATGAGTTCGGAGAGTACGAGCACGGAGATGTTTACGCTGAGCACGAGCATGTAGTAAGGCCGCGCAACTTGGTTTGGTGCGTATCCGAGGAGCATGAGGTCGTGAAGCTTCTGGCGATTTTTTTGAAGTAGGAGGTATATGCTGAGCATTAGGATGAAGAATGCGAGCACAGAGATTATTGCGCCAATGCAAATGACTATTGAAGTGACAACGGTGAGGAAGTATGATGCTTTAGAGTTGTCGGCTTTGTCGCCGGCAATTTCGTAGCCGTTGCGAGTCATGTATTTGTCGATTTCGGGGTCACCGGGTTTGTTCACTTCAACGATGAGACGTGATGGGTCGGGGAGTTCGGATGTGCTGAATTCTTTGTTAGCCCAGTCCATGAAGTCTTGGGGCACGGCGATTGTGTTGAGGCGAGAAGAGAATCCGACTATGCGAGCTGGGAATGTGCGGTTTTCGCCGTTTCCGCTGAGTTGAACAGCCATGGGGACGTTGCCAATGAGAGTTTCGCTGAGCTGAGGGAGTCCGCGGCTGGCGGCAAAACCGAAGTTGTAGAGAGTGAGGTAGTCTTTTGACATAATCACGGGAACGACGGGTTTTGCTGGGTCGAAGCTCCAATCTTCTGGGGCAATGTCGAGGAAGTTGTCGGGAATAGACTCGAAGAAGAGGAAAGTTGACATGCCTTTTCCGCCAAATTCTAGCGACATTTGCACGCTGAAGTTAGCAGCGGTGAATTCGCCGACTTCGCGCACCCAGGGTTGGCTTTTGAGGCGCGAGATTTCGCGGTCGTCGAATGAAGTAGAGCCACCGAGGCCCACGGTGTTCATTGTTGATACTTGCTTAGAGATGATGAGGTAGTCTTTGTTAACGAAAGAGTCATCAGACTCAAAAGCAGATTGCACGTCGCCGTAGAAGCGGATAGCGCAGAGCACAATAGCCAGACCAACGAGGTTAGCGATTGCATAGCCGAAAATCTGTCCGGCGGATATATTTTTTTTGAGAAGTTTCCAAACCATGGTGGGTATGTGTTTATAGTTTAACGCTTTCGGCGTTGGAAAGGAGGAGAGGATTTCCGACAGATGTGGTTATAATGCCGGCGTGGTTTTCGTCGGCAACGCGTTTAATCATGCCGGCGACGATAGAGTTGTTTCGAGCGTCGAGGTGGCTCACGGGTTCATCGAGGATGATGAAGTCGAAGGGCTGGCAGAGGGTTCGCACAATGGCTACGCGTTGTTGTTGTCCGATAGATAGGCGAGCTGCCAATTGGTCAGCTTTGTGATCGATTTCGAGTTCTGCCAGGAGTTTTCTGATTTCAGACTCGGTGAGGTGATCGGTCAGACGGTTTTTAATCATGATGTTCTCAAGTGCGGTAAGCTCGGAGAACAGGCGCATTTCTTGCGGAAGTAGGGCAAGGTGACGTCGGCGAATTTCGCACCAATCGTTCACTTGAAAAGAAGCGACGTCGGTGTCGTTGAACAATATTTTGCCAGAGTAATCATGACGATTACCGTATATGAAAGAGCACATCGACGATTTGCCGGTGCCCGATTCGGCTTCAACCAGGTAGCTGTTGCCGCGGTTGAAAACTACGTTGTGCAGCCAAACTTGAGAGAGCGAAACCGGGGCATCTGTCTCAGAACCCGCAAACACTCTAGGCAACACGTTGTTGAGTGAGATTTTCTCTATTTTGTTCATCTTTGTATGAAAGATAGAATTTAGTTATATTCGGTTAGTAAAATGAGAGTGAAGTTCTCGCGAGCTTCGAGGGGACGTTATCGGTTAAGAGCCGGGCCGGCAAAGTCAACGAGCACGTGTATCAGGTTTTTGCTGGTGTTGTTGAGCGAGAACTTGATTTCGAATTGTGATTTTTCGATAGCGATCCTCAGGTCGGCACCGAAAGGAGCGTTTATGGTGCTCATTAGCCGGTCGTTTTTAGCGAGGTGCACAACGCTGACGAAGCTTTTGTTTTTGAACATGTCGGCGGTGAAATCAGCCACGGGAGTGGGGTCAATTTCCTCGTTAGAAATGAGGAGCACGTCGCCGTCGGCTTTCATCACAAAATCGGTGTAGACGGGGCGATAGTATCCGTCTTCCCAGGGCTCGAGGCGAGAGTCTTCGACGTATGATGTTGGGACTTTGAACCGTAGCTCGCTGCCCGGCACGTGTTTGCTCACAGAGGCATTGTCGGCAAACGGTATGATGCCGGCGAAAGAGTCGAGAGCGTGAGGTGCTTTGCCGGGTTTGCAGTCGGCGGCAATCACGAAGTGAAGGCTGTTAGTAGGAGAGGAAACAATTGATGCAAGGTTGTTGTCTTTGAGTCCTGTTGCCAGCATCAAAGAGCCTTCGAAGTTGTCGAGCCATTTGGTGATTATTTCGCTGCCCAGGCCGGTTATGCTGTGGCTGAGTAGCGAGGTGTGGAATGAGGCATTAGCAATGCCCACCACGGCAATGTCTTTGTCGGTGATGTATTTCAGCAGAGAAGAGTTGAAAGAGCCGTCGAGTTGTTGCGGATTGTAAGCTTCGCCGCTAGAGGTGAAGAATTTGCCGTTGAGCGTAGCCGAAAGGCCGTCGATGTTGAAAGTCATGCCAATAGTGACTTTTCTGGCGTCGGGGAGCACGCGGTTGAGCATCATCACGTCGGGGCGAGTTTGCTTGTAGAAGTCGGCATCGTCAATTTCTTCTTGTATTTTTTTGCCCACTTTGTCGAAGTTTACGAGAGCAGAAGCAACATCGCCGTTGTCGAGGTATTTGTATTTCCACTCGGCAATAGGTTTAGACTTTGCGTTGCTTTGCCAGTCGTTGATGGCTGTTGCTGTTTTCTCGGGCGATAGTCCTTTGCCGTTTTCGGCAACAAGGAACACGAGGTTGTCGCGCATGGCGATAGAAATGCCGTCGTCATAGAGCATGGTGAAATCGCCGGTTTTACCTTTGCGGAAGTGGTATGTGTTGACAAAATAGTCAATATATTTACCTTCGTCGGTGACTGACCAAATGCAGATTGTTTGGGTGGTTCGTTCGCCAATGCGCACAGCGCACACTGCAGAAGACCATTCGAAGCCGTCGGCATCGAGCACGTCGTTGATGTTGTTGCGAGCGCTTGAGGGGAGAATGTTTACAAGTTTTTGCATGTAGTCTGAAAGCTCCACTGAGCCGTCAGAGTTAACTTTGCTTTCGGTGACATCGAGCACGCGTTGAAGATTTCCGGCAACAACAACGTCAACGTCGTTTCCGACGTACTTTTGGAGTTTGTCGGTGATAGTGCTTTCTTCATGCGAGCATGAAGATGACAAAGCGAGCACGAATGTCATAAATAGCAAGTAGAGGCTCTTAAATTTATTCATCTTAAAGTAGTGATAAGAAGCGTTATTTTTAACGGTGTAAAATTAGATAATTTTTTTGAGAGGTTAAAGCTAAAGCGAGAGAAATTGTGACAAATGGGTTACGTTAGAGCGAATTAAACGTAATTAATGTGTAAAAAGGAGTTAGAGAGGGAGTAAATGTTGTAATGTTTGTATATTTTTTTGTAATTTTGTCGGTAAATACAACTCATAAGCAATTTACTCTCAACTTAGTTTTTTTAACATGAATAACCAAAACGTATCAACCCGCGTGGGTTCGTTGGCTCAATCAGCCACATTGGCAATGTCGCAAAAGAGTGCAGACCTCAAAGCACAAGGTGTAGATGTTATCAACTTGTCAGTAGGCGAGCCCGATTTTAATACTCCCGACCATATCAAAGCAGCAGCAAAAAAGGCTGTTGACGAAAACTATACATTTTATACACCGGTGCCCGGCTATATGTCGTTGCGACAAGCAATCTGCGACAAGCTAAAGAACGAAAACGGATTGAATTTTACTCCGGCACAAATTGTGGTTGGCAACGGTGCAAAACAAGCACTTTGCAATGCAATATTGACAGCCATCAACCCCGGCGATGAGGTTGTTATTCCAACTCCGGCATGGGTAAGCTATGTTGAGATGGTGAAATTGGCTGAAGGTGTGACAGTGACTGTGCCCGCAGGCATAGAAAGCGACTTCAAGGTTACTCCGGCACAATTGCGTGCAGCAATGACAGAGAAGACCCGCATGGTGTTGCTTTGCTCACCGTCAAACCCCACAGGTAGCGTGTATTCACGTGAAGAGTTGCAAGCACTTGTTGACGTGTTGGCAGATTATCCGGAAGTGATTGTAATGGCAGATGAAATTTATGAGCACATCAATTTCACCGGCAGCTTCACATCGTTGGCATCGTTCCCCGAAATAGCAGACCGCACAGTGGTTATCAACGGTGTGTCAAAGGCATACGCAATGACCGGATGGCGTATTGGATATTGCGCAGCACCGCTTTGGTTGGCAAAAGGCATATCAAAATTGCAAGGTCAATACACATCGGGTGCATCGTCAATTGCACAGAAGGCAGCAGAAGCAGCTTATACCGGTTCACAACAATGCGTAGAGGATATGCGCGTGGCATTTGAACGTCGCCGCGACCTCGTGGTTAAGTTGGCAAAAGAAATACCCGGATTGAAGGTGAATCGCCCAGACGGAGCATTCTATCTCTTCCCTGAGGTATCATCATACTATGGTACTCACTATGGAGACCGTAAAATCAATAATTCAGGTGATTTGGCAATGTATCTGCTAGAGGAAGCACATGTTGCAACAGTTGATGGCGCAGCATTTTGTGCACCTGGCTACATACGTCTCAGCTATGCAACATCAGATGAGAACATTGTTGAGGCAATGCGCCGCATAGCAGCAGCATTGGCAAAGCTTGAAAAGTAAAAAAAGTAACATCTACAATATAACACACATGGATTTTATAAAAGAACTTACTTGGCGTGGCATGATACACTCTATGATGCCCGGAGTAGAAGATCAGCTTAAGAAGGAAATGACAACGGCGTATTTGGGTATCGACCCGACAGCCGATTCACTTCACATAGGCCACTTGGTTGGTGTGATGATGCTTAAGCATTTTCAACGCGCCGGACATCGTCCAATCGCCCTCGTTGGTGGAGCTACCGGCATGATTGGCGACCCGTCAATGAAGAGCCAAGAGCGCAAACTCATTGATGAAGAGACATTGCGTCACAACCAGGAAGCAATCAAAAAGCAATTGTCTAAGTTCCTCGATTTCGACAGTGATGCGCCCAATGCGGCAATCATGGTGAATAACTATGATTGGATGAAGGAATTTTCATTTCTAAACTTCATCCGCGATATTGGTAAGCACATCACCGTAAACTATATGATGGCAAAAGACTCAGTGAAAAAACGTCTTTCAGGCGAAAGCCGCGAGGGCATGAGCTTCACAGAGTTTTCATACCAATTGTTGCAAGGTTATGACTTCTTGCATTTGTTCCAAGAAAAGAATTGCCGCATACAGCTAGGTGGTTCAGACCAATGGGGCAATATGACAACCGGCACAGAGCTTATACGTCGCATCACCGGTGAGGAAGGTGCATACGCTATCACTTGCCCGCTTATCACAAAAGCAGACGGTGGTAAATTTGGTAAAACCGAGAGCGGCAACGTGTGGTTGGATCCGCGTTACACATCACCTTATAAGTTCTACCAATTCTGGTTGAATGTGAGCGATGCAGATGCCGAGAAGTACATCAAGATTTTCACTGAACTCAGCGAAGAAGAAGTGAAATCGCTTGTAGCCGAGCAAGCAGCAGACCCCGGACAACGTCCGTTGCAAAAACGTCTTGCAAAAGAAATCACAACAATGGTTCACTCAGCCGAAGACTATGAGGCTGCAGTTGAAGCATCGCAAATACTATTCAGCAATAAAGCACATGAGACTCTTCACAAGATTGACGAAGATACACTCTTGGCAGTGTTTGAGGGCGTGCCTCAGTTTGAGGTAAGCCGCAAGGACATTGAAGAGGGCATAAAGCTTGCTGATTTGTTGGTTGACAAAGCACCCGTATTCCCGTCGAAGGGAGAGTTGCGTAAACTTGCACAACAAGGAGGTTTTGCAATCAATAAGGAAAAGGTGGCAGATGCCTATGCTCCGGCATCGCTAGACTTGTTACTCAACGACAAATACATACTTGTGCAGAAAGGTAAGAAAAATTATTTCTTGCTGATTGTGCGCTAGTATTTTATTTATAAAGGAAGAATTGGTCGTCGGCTCTGTGAAGGGCCGGCGATTTTTGTGGTAAAAAAGGGAGTGGTATAAAAACAGTGAAAGTGCGCTACTTCACAGCAACGCACCTCCCTCATAACCAAAATTCAAGTATATATGTCTAACAAAACGTTATCAATATTCAACTTTTTGTTATAATATCGTCTTATGAAAAGTAGAGAGACACCCAAACGAAGAGGGTGAATGTGAGAATGAGAGCAAAGATAAGAAGAATTAATAGTATTGATTGCAATCAAATCACATCTGCAAAGTTAATGCATTTTTTAACTTTTCAAACAAAAAAAGCTGATTTTTCTGTTAAATTTCGTTAAGGAAGTTGATAAATGTGATTTTGTAACAATATTGAATTCATTCTGTTAAGAAAAAGGGGGTAGTGCTTAGTCGTTTTCGGTCATGCCGAGAGAGAGGATGTCGATGCCGGCAACGGAGGGAACGGCTTTGTGAATTGTGGCAACGCATGCTTCGATTGTTGAGCCGGTGGTTATAACGTCGTCAATAAGTAATATTCGTTTGCCGTTGAGAGCATCGGGGTTAGATATGCCGAATAGATTGTGGAGCACGTTTGCCATGCGCTCAGATTGGGAGCGACGTGTTTGTGTGGCGTGTTTGTGTGTTGCGCGAAGGTTGTTGCCAATGGGTATGTTTGTGACCCGATTCACACCGATGGCTATTTGTTGGCTTTGGTTGTAACCGCGCATGAGGAGTTTTGTCCAGTGAATGGGTACGGGAAGTATGATGTCGATGCCATCGAAGAAGTGTGTTGGGAGGAGTTCGCGGGCAAACATTTCGCCAAAGTATCGGCCCATGCTTGGTCTGTCGCTGTACTTTATGCGGTGAATGAGCTCGGCATATTTGCCGTTTCTGCGATAGAAGAACCAAGAGGCGAGTCGGCAGTCGGGATAGTATCGCAGTAGGCGGTCGGTAATACGGTTGGCTGGTTGGTTGTGAATGTTTGTGCGAGGTATTGCGAAGTTGCAGTTTAGGCAAATCCAATGTTCGGATGAGGTTAGGCTGCAGCCGCAGATTTCGCATGTTGATGGGGCGATGGTGCTCAGGGCATCAGCGAGAAATAGTTTGGTGTTGTGAATGAAGGTCATGGCAAGTAGATTGAAGGGTTGGGGGATGTGCTACTGTCGCGCGTTAATGCGTTTGAATTGGTAAACAATTAGTATCGCTGTGACAATTGTTGCGCAGATGTCGCTGAGGGGGAAAGCCATCCAAATGCCGTCGAGATGGAACGTGCGTGGTAAAAGCAGGAGTAGCGGGATGAGGAATATAACTTGTCGCGAAAGGCTGAGGATGATAGATTTGCCCGCTAAGCCGATGCTTTGGAAAAAGTTTGTAGAGACAATCTGGAAGCCGACAACAGAGAAGGCGATAAGGGCGATGCTGAGACAGTTAGCGGTTACGTCGATGAGGTGAGCGTCGTAGGTGAACACTTTTGCGATAAGACGCGGCATGCAAAGACCGCCAAGAGAGCCGATGACGCACAGGATGGTGCAAGAGAGCACGGCAATGAGGTATGTGCGTTTGAGGCGTTTGAGGTGTCCGGCGCCGTAGTTGTATCCGATGATTGGTTGCATGCCTTGGCAAATGCCGAGCACAATCATGCATATAACTTGTGTGTACGTGGTGAAGATGCCGGCCGCGCCCACAGCGCTGTCGCCGCCATAGTGCACAAGAGATTTGTTGATGATTACGTTAATGAGGCAGCCGGCAACGTTAACGAGCGAAGGAGCTGCGCCGATGCTTATGATGCTCAACACGGTGCGTTTGTCGAGGCGGTATATGCCTTTTGCGAAGTGCACGTTGCTCTCTTTGCGTGTGAAGTGGAGCATGACAAAGAGTGCGGCGCTAAACATGGCGATGTCGGTGGCGAGTGCGGCGCCACGTATGCCCATGTTGAGTGGGAAGATGAATATGTAGGCAAAGATGATGTTGACGACGGCGCTGAGCATCATTGCAATCATGGCACGACGCGGATATCCGGATGCGCGCTGTATGTTGTTGAATCCGAAAGTGAGGTTTGTGAACAGGCAGCCGGGCAAGATTGTGTACATGAAGTCGTGAGCGTAGGGGAGTGTGCGGTCGCTGGCACCGAAGGCACGCAAAATGTCGTCGAGATAAATAGCGAAGGCAGAAATGTAGATAGCGCCGATGATGAGAGTGAGAATCAAGGCATTTCCGAGCACGCGCTGAGCGAGGTCGCGACGTCCCTGTCCGAGCATGATAGATACGCGAGCGGCAGAACCGGCGCCGATGAGCACGCCAAGAGCAGTGGCGAGGTTCATGACGGGGAATGTGATGGCGAGGCCGGAGATGGCGTCGGCCCCAACTTGGTGTCCGATGAAAACGCGGTCAATGACGTTGTAGAGAGAGACAGTGACCATGCCAACCACGGCTGGGAGGCTGTAGTTGAAAAGTAATCGTCCGACGGGACGTTGAGCGAGTTCGGAGAGGTTGCCTTGTAAACCCATAAATGGTTTTTGAAAGATGAGTATATAAGATTAACAAACAAAGGCGAAGAATAGACTTCGCCTTTGCAAAATATTTTTCAGGAAATATTACTTATTTGCCAGCAGCAGCTTTAGCGCGTTCGTAATATTTGTCAATGTCGTTGATGTAGCTCGGGTAGTCTTTGCGGATTGTTGTGAGCACTTCAAGTTCTTCGTCATACTTTTTTTGAGCGCGGTATATGTTAGCTTCTTTGAAGAGGATGAAGGGCACTAATTGAGGGTTGTTGTCAGCTTCGCTGAGAGCTTTTTTGAAGCAATCGAGAGCGTCGTCGAGTTTGTTGAGGTTAGCGTAGCAGTCACCTTTGAGCGAGTAAGCGCCTGTTTGGATGATGTCGCTACCAACAGAGACTTTGTCGAGGTAAGAGAGAGCTTCTTTGTATTTGCCATCTTGGTAGAATTTGATAGCAACCATGAGTTTAGCGCGTTCGTTAGCTTTGTAGCTACCGTCGTCAGCGATTTTTTTGTACATGGCGAATTTCACAGAGTCGTTCATTTCAACGTCGGCAGCGCCAATAGCGTCAGCGGCTTTAGATTCGCCGGCAGCGTGCATCCAGTAGAAAAGGCCGCCGATAACGATAACAATAGCCACGGCGATAGCAGACCAAGTGATAATTTTTTTGCTTTTTTTAGCGATCTCAAGGTCGCGAAGCTCCTGGTCTTCAGCCAGGTTAACGGGATTGTTGGGAGTTTTATTTTCCATTATGTAAGTTTTTCGATTTTTCTTGGTTTATATTGGGTGTAAAACAGGTACATCCATTACAAGCCACAAATTTAACGTTTATTCTGCACATATAAAAATATAAATTGCCGTTTTTTTTATTTTTTGTTGGAAATAGCTTAAATTTGCAGAGTAAACAACACCAATACAGCATGAAACACATCACAATAACCACACCGATAACGGTGATGGAAAGATCTGAGATAAGCGATAAAGACAAAGTTTTGGTAGAAAAAGCATGTGCAGCCACATATCGTTCGTATGCGCCGTATAGTCATTTTTGCGTGGGCGCAGCCATAGAGCTGGATAATGGCGAAGTAGTTACCGGATCGAATCAGGAGAATGCGGCATTTCCGTCGGGGATATGTGCAGAGCGTTCGGCGTGTTTTTATGCCGGTGCGCAGTATCCGGAAGCGAAGTTTGTGAAGATAGTAATCGCGGCTCGCGGCGAAGACGGAGAGTTTGTGGAAAATGCGATATCGCCGTGTGGAGCATGCCGACAATCGTTGTTGGAATATGAGACGTTGGCGGGTCACGATGTGGAGGTGATGTTGGTGTCGCGCAGTCAAGTGTATGTGGCACCGTCAGTTAAATCGTTATTGCCGTTGGCTTTTACCGAATTTTAATAAATAGACAAAGTGTAATATAAAAAACGTGAAAAGTCGTGGGATAAATTTTCTCACGACTAAACTTTTTTATAAATTGCAGTCATATTAATCAAATAATGTATATATCTCTTCATTCGTAAACCTATTTTATGTTTTCAAAATTGAATCGTCGTATTGCAGCGGCGCTCGCGATGCTATGTGCGTTGGTAACAGCGTGGGCATATAACATCACGGGTACAGTCGTTGACGCTCAAGGCGACCCTCTCATTGGCGCGTCAGTGCGCTTGCTAACAGTAGGCGATAGCACACAAGTGAAGGCGGCTGTGGCAAACAATTCCGGACAGTTTAGTTTGAACGGAGTGAAAGCCGGCACGTATTTGCTTGAGGCATCGTATATTGGAAGTGCAAGTAATTGGCAAAAGGTGACATTGAAAGACCAGAGCCTGACGTTAAAAAAAATTGTGCTTAGTGAAAATGCAACAGTGCTAAAAGAAGCAGTTGTAACCGGAATACGCACACCGATAAAAGTGATGGAAGATACCATCGAATTTAATGCAGACTCATACAAGACGCAGCCCAATGCTGTGGTAGAAGATTTGTTGAAGCGTTTGCCGGGCGTAGAAGTTAGCAGCGATGGTAAAATCACAGCTAACGGCAAAGAAGTAACGAAAATTCTTGTTGACGGCAAGGAATTCTTTAGCGATGACCCCAAAGTGGCATCAAAGAATTTGCCGGTAAACATAGTAGATAAGTTGCAAGTTGTAGATAGAAAGAGCGACTTGGCACGTATCACCGGAGTTGAAGACGGCGAGGAAGAAACCGTTATCAACTTGACGGTGAAGAAAGGTATGAATAACGGATGGTTTGGTAACACCGAGTGGGGTGTAGGTACCGATAATAGATACATGGGTACATTCACTGTTAACCGCTTTTGGGAAGGGAACCAAATCACGTTGTTAGGAGGTCTTAATAATATCAATGAGCCGGCCTTTACTGATGGCGCCTCAGGTCGATTTAATCGATTTGGCGGAGACAATGGTATCACGCTCTCGCAGATGTTGGGTATAAACTTCAACGTAGGTAAGGGCGAAGATTTCCGTGTTGGTGGTAATATCATGTACTCAGGAACGAGTATCAATACAACCACCGAACAAGATCGTCAGTATTTGTTTACCGACTCAACATCATATTACAACACGCATAAGCGAGCACACGATAAAGGAAAGAATTTCAGAGCAGATTTCCGTGTGCAATGGAATCCGGATTCACTCAACACGTTTGAGTTCCGTCCGAATATGTCGTATAATGTGAATGATTCGTGGTCAAATGATTCGTCAATGACACGTTCAGGCCGCATGGAAGATGTGACACGTAGTATAAACAGCAGCAAATCACATGGCACATCGTGGGAGTTTGGTGCAGAACTTATATATAATCACAAGTTCCGTCAGCGTCCGGGTCGTAGCTTCTCATTGCATGCACGAGTTAACACATCAAATGTGCGAGAGAACGATGATTCGTACTCATGGAATAAGTTCTATCAACTCAATGATTCGATTGATTTGTATGATCAATATTCAACCAATCACACATGGAGCACCTCAACATCGGCGCGTGTGAGCTGGACCGAGCCTATCGGAGATGTTAAAAACGGCAACTTCTTGACGTTTGCGTATAATTTCAGCTACAGATGGAATAATGCAGATAAGATGACATACGATCATCCTGTGACATGGCCTGATGGTTGGGAAGGTAATCCTGTAATTGGCGAAGACCTTGTGTTGGCAGATAGCCTTAGCAACCAATATCGAAATCACTACATGAACCAAGATATACGCGCCGGCTATAAGCACACATCGAAGAGCGGAACATTGGATGTTGGTATTTCATTGGTGCCGCAGATGTCGAAATCAATAGATTTGATTGATTCGCGCAAAAATATCACACGCAATGTGTTTAACTATGCACCGTATTTGCGTTATCGCTTGAAATTGACCAAGACACGTTCATTTAATATGTTCTATCGAGGACGTTCATCACAGCCGTCAATGTCGCAATTGCAACCGGTAGCTGATTATTCAAATCCGTTGCGAGTAGTAGTAGGTAATCCGAATTTGGACCCGTCGTTCACACATTCATTGAATGTGCGTTTCCAAGACTTCAACCAGGGCGCACAACAATCAATCATGGCGATGGTGAATGCGCAGGTTACTCAAAACTCAATTGTATCGCGCACCGTTTATAACTCGGAAACCGGTGGACAGACCACTACATACGAGAATGTGAATGGTGTGTGGAATGTGATGTCGGGAGTGATGTATTCGGCACCGCTACGCAATAAAGATTTTGTGTTTAATACCGGATTTTTCGGACGTTATTCGCACTCAGTTGGATATAACAACGGAGTTCGCAACCTCACCGGATCGCTTAACATCAACATTAGCCCGTCATTGGCATGGCGTCCCACTAATTTGGAGTTGGAAATACGCCCGCGCTACTCGTTGCAAAACACCACCACTTCGTTGAAAACCACAGCCAACAGCAACATACACACTTATGGAGGTATGTTTAACGGATCGTATTACGCACCGTTTGGCTTGATACTTTCAACCGATGTAGATTGGGCAAAGACATCAGGATACACATCAGGATATAACACAAACACATGTTTGTGGAATGCGTCGATGGCATATCGCTTCTTGCGAGACCAATCGCTCACACTCACATTGAAGGTATATGACCTTTTGCAACAAAAGACGAATGTGCAACGTAGTGTGACCGCTAACTACATAGACGATAGCCGTTACAACTCATTGACACGTTACTTCATGGTTACTGTTGCCTACAGATTTAATACATTTGGAAAAGGCAATGAACCGACAGACCGAAATCGCCCGAACTTTGACGGCCCCGGAGGCCCACCTCCCGGTGGACGTCCCGGTGGAGGCCCCGGCGGTCCCGGAGGAAGACCATCATTCTAAAAAATAAAAAGAGCCTCATGGGTATTGCCCATGGGGCTCTTTGCTCAAAAAGAAATAATAACTGATTAAATTTTATACGCAATGAAAAGACATTTTTTGACATTGGCAATTGCAGCAACAATGGCATGCACAATGTATGCGCAAGCCCCGCAGTTTACCGAAACGACTTATTATCGACAACGAGCATCATTGTTTGAGCAGCTACCTGTAGACAAGGAAGATGTGATAATACTAGGCAACAGCATCACCGATGGTGGTGAGTGGGGCGAGTTGTTTGGTGATTTACATTTTAAGAATCGAGGCATCAGCGGAGATGTGATAGAAGGAGTAAAACGCCGTCTCTCAGCCATCACCGTTGGACAGCCGAAGAAAATATTTTTGATGATAGGCACCAATGATTTGTCGCGCGGCGCGAGTGTTGATTATGTGGTGAGCGGTATCAAGGAGATAGTAGAAACGATACATAAAGATAGCCCACGCACCAAGGTTTATGTGCAGTCAATATTTCCGGTAAATCCGGCGTTCAGCAACTTTAAGAGCCACTCGGGTCACACACAAGATATACTAGATATCAACAAGGCGCTCAGCGAAAGTGAGCAGGAGTGTAATTACACATTTGTGAATGTGCACAAGGCATTGGCTGACGAAGAAAGCCACATGAGTAGCCAGTATACCAATGATGGTTTGCACTTGTTGGGCAGTGGATATGTGGTGTGGCGCTCAGTGCTATTACCGTATGTAAATGAGTAAATAAAGCCCTGTAAACAAAATTTAATTGTAAAAAAGTGTGGTAATTAGGTCGGATAGTGCTAACTTTGCACGGATTTTATAAAAACACTACAAAAAATCATGTCAACAAATACTATCGATAACAAACGCAAAGTCACCACTGCACGTCTGATAGAGATGAAGCAACGCGGTGAGAAAATCGCAATGTTAACTGCTTATGACTATTCAATGGCACGTCTAGTAGATGAAGCCGGAATGGATGTTATATTGGTAGGCGACTCAGCATCGAATGTAATGGCAGGTCATCACACCACTTTGCCCATCACACTCGATCAGATGATTTATCACGCACAGTGTGTTACCAAGGGCACAGAGCGTGCGCTTGTTGTATGCGATATGCCATTTGGTTCATATCAGGGTAACTCTAAGGAAGCATTGGCATCAGCAATCCGCATCATGAAAGAGAGCGGAACTGAGGCAGTGAAAATTGAGGGTGGAGCAGAAATACGGGAATCAATAGAACGTATATTGTGTGCAGGAATCCCGGTAATGGGACACCTCGGTTTGACTCCACAATCAATTAATAAGTTTGGCACCTATGCAGTTCGTGCAAAAGAAGAGGCAGAAGCACAAAAATTGATTGAAGATGCGAAGATGCTTGAAGAAATAGGCTGCTTTGCAATGGTGCTAGAAAAGATACCTGCAGCATTGGCAAAGAAAGTGACCGATTCAGTTTCAATACCAGTTATAGGTATTGGTGCCGGTGGCGGTTGCGACGGACAAGTGCTCGTGATGCAAGATATGCTAGGCATCAATAAGGGCTTTTCGCCTAAGTTCTTGCGTCGCTATGCTGATTTGTCAACAGTTATTAATGATGCAGTGTCACACTACATAGAAGATGTGAAGAGCTCAGATTTCCCCAACGAAAACGAGCAATACTAGAGCAACGCAAACACA
>CAZGAN010000038.1:6032-14919 GCA_964523655.1 uncultured Bacteroides sp. | reverse complement strand
CAACGACCCTCTGATTAACAGTCAGATGCTCTAACCGACTGAGCTATTGAAGCTTTTGCATTTGCTTTTTCGAAATGTGAATGGTTTTGCGCTTCAAGATGGACTCGAACCAACGACCCTCTGATTAACAGTCAGATGCTCTAACCGACTGAGCTATTGAAGCAGTTTCAATACCCTCTCTCGTGTATTGCGGTGCAAAGTTAAGATTTAATTTTGAACTATGCAACTATTTTCGCCAAAAAATTATCAATCCCCACATCATTCTCCCTTCTCTTCGCTATACGAAAAAAAATTTTTCAAAGATTATTGTCAGATTATTAGGAAATTACGATTTGAAATTGTATCTTTGGGGCGTGGGAGGATTTTTGTTGTTAAATTTCCTTTAAAACCACATTTCTTCATATTATGAACGACTGGATAGACAACGAAAGACGACGAATACTCTCGGCCGGGCTTGATGTTGTGGCTATTGAACGCCTGAAATATCTATTCCGTCATTTTGTGAGACCCGACATGTTTGTTGATAATGCAGACATGATTTTTGAACGAGTGGATGAATGGGACTCTTCTAATCCCAAATACGGCTCGATAGTGTTTGTTCTTGTTAGAGGTGACAGAGAGTTAAACCTCGAAATAACTTGTAAAGCGGAAGTGTACTATGAATGTAAACTGGCTGTAGACCTCGATCCGCGCATGCATACTTCCGACCCTTCTTCTGTAAATCGCGCTTGGATGGAAAAACGACTTAAACAAAAATAGATATATACATGACAATTAGCGGTAAAAGCACTGATATCGGCTCGACTGTATTCAGAGACGGCGACTATATCGGGCTGAAAGACGGCAATGGTAACATATCATTGTCGCCCGAGTTGTGCTTTTCCGACATCAAAATCGGCAGCGATATCCACGACATCTGGATTGCTACTCGCAACGACCGCCAATGCCTCATAAACTCTCACGGCGACATCATCTCTAAAACCGATTACAACAAAATAGAGCCTACCGACGAAGGGCTATTCCTCGCTCGCAGAGGTAGAAAATACAACCTCCTCCGCCATAACGGATCCGAAGTGCTTCGCTTCATGGCTCACCACATCGGTGAAATTCACCACGGTTTTTTCATCATTGGCATCACCGAACGAAAAACATCCTCATCGGCAACTCGTCATCTCTACGGTTTAGCTCATGTTGACGGCTCTATCGTGTTCTCGCCTATCTTTGAAAAACTAACTTGGCGCGAACACAGCTTCTTCTATGCCGAAAAAGACAACCACCCCTACATCATCAAAGAAGACGGTTCTATTATCGACCTCACCTTCCAACATCTACCCGAACGCTTGGAAGTTGACCAAAAAGTTTTCGTTGAAAAAGCTCTCGACTGGATACTCACCGGCATGCGCGTTTACTACCGCGACTCCGACGCCCCAATAGACCCCGCCGACGTTTATCAAGTTGGCAAAATTATTCGCGCCGGCTTCTTCGTCGACGTGAGCACTCGCCTGCAAAAACCACTCACAAAACTCCGTTTCCTGATTTGCTCCGCACACGTTGCCCCTTGGGAAGACATCAACGAACTTGTTGTCGATAATCCCGACATAGCTCGTTGGGGATTCTGCACCCTCCACTGCAACAGCTACTACATTGTACTCGACATATACACAAAAGGCGGCGTCACTCAGGTTTCGCTCCTTCACATTCCCCCCGCCGTTGCCAAAAACATTGGCGACTCAGCGCCGGCTATCCTGAAAATAATCAAGCAGATACCAACCGAAAAAGGCACTCTGGTCGACATCACACGCAAACTGCTTGACCGAAACATGCGTCTTAAACGCCACACTCAACTCAACGATGAGTATCTGATGCAATGCATGCGCCATCCAATTGGCCTCAACAACGTCTTTAACCCCGTGATTTTAGAGCCCGCAAAACTCAAAGGCGATGCTGCCGCTCTCGGCAAAATGGTTACAAAACTCGCTAAAGACGGCGATATCGACAACTATTACACCGGAAACCTAGCCGACAACTTCATGTGGCACGGCTTGACCGACAGCATTTGCGATGGCTGCATTTACACAAAAGGTATTACCGACAAATTCAACGGCTGCGGACGACTTACAAGCGGATCGTTCCGTCGCAACTATATGCGCGGACATTGCGAATACCGTAAACCCGACATCGCTGTGTATTCTCAAGCCGAAATCGACGCCAAACACCGCTGGTCTAAATACCAAGAGCACGTCGAAAAAAGCTCTCGTGTCTACGCAAAAAACATTGTGCGCAAATTCGTGAACGAACACCTTGGCGGCGACGTTGACAAACTGGCTACCTTCAACTTCACCAAGCTCACGCACGGCACAACATACATCGACACCATGCCCACTCTCATGCGCACACCAATCGTGCGCGCTCTCATGTCTCTGATATTTGACGACGTGTGGCTCGATCTAACTTACGATGCTATCGAACGTTTCGACTTCGAATGTGGCAGACTGCACTCAACAGCTCAGCAACTCGGCGAGCCCGACAGCAACAACCACTTCGCCAGCCTCGATGACCTTCACCCAACCCCCCAACAAGAAATCGAAGCTTTCGAACTCTACAACCTCACATCCACGTTAGGAAACTTCTGCATCACCCCAAACCGCGGTGAACGCACTACCCTCAACTTCACACACAACAACACTTACTACAACGGCTATGCCGCTCAGTTTATCAGTGACTTGCACATGGCTCTCACAAAACCAAAACAAGCCCCCACTGAGATACTTCAGCTTGTGCACGCCAACAGCAAATATTTTGACAAATACAAAGGCATTGCCGGATTCAAAAAACTCATGCATGCCCTGATGCTCGACGAATTCATTGACGAAAGCAACATGCCTCGCATTCTTTTCGACAACACCACCTGGCGAAATCCCGGCAACACTTTCTTCGATGACCTCTCTGCTTGCCACAAATTCTACAGCGAGGTCATGCCGCGACGAGCTGCTCGCATGATTGAAAAACTGAAGAAATTGCTGTGACCACTCACCGCTTTATGAAGAAAAACTGTTGCACATTTTGCACTAAAATGCTACCTTTGTGTGTCAAATTTAACCACTGATGATTATTCGCTCGCTCAGCCTCACCAATTTTAAAAACATAGGCAATGCCTCGTTCAATTTTTCCAACAAGCTCAACTGCTTCTTGGGAAACAACGGCATGGGCAAAAGCAACGTGCTCGACGCCATATACTATCTTAGCTTCTGCAAAAGCTTCACCGGTGCACCCGATAGCTTGATAGTAAAACGCGGCGAAGACTTCACCCTCTTGCAAGCTCAATACTTGCGCCGCGATGCCGACGAAGACCTCAACGTGAGCCTGGGCGGCGGACGCCGAAAATCATTCAAACGCGGTGGCAAAGAGTACAAACGCCTAAGTTCTCACATCGGACTTTTCCCGGCTGTTATGGTTGCCCCCGTTGACAGCGACCTCATAAACGGCTCAGGCGAAGAACGTCGCAAATTTATCGACATGGTAATCGCCCAAGGCGACGCTCGATACCTCGACCACCTCATCCGCTACAACCACAACCTCGCTCAGCGAAACCGTCTGCTCCGCGATGGTTGCGCCGACACCACTCTATACCTCGCTCTCGAAACAGCCATGCAAATTAGCGCTGACTACATTTGCCAAGCCCGACGCTCTCACATTGACCGTCTCGCCGAAATACACCGCAAATACTACGCTGCCGTGGCCGGTGAAGCCGCTGAAGAAACTTCTCTAAGCTACAAAACCCAACTCGACGAATACGAGAGCGAAAACCCCCTACTCGATGCCTTCGAGCACAACCGCGAGCGCGACCGAATACTCAAATACACTTCAGTTGGCCCTCACCGCGATGACATCGAACTAACCCTGCAATACATGCCGGTGCGACGCACAGCCTCACAAGGTCAACAAAAAACTTACACCATCGCTCTTCGATTCGCCCAATACGAATTCCTCAGCGAAACAACCGGTTTGAAACCCCTACTTTTGCTCGATGACATATTCGACAAACTCGATGCACAACGCGTCGAATCTATCATCAAAGTAGTTGCCAACAACACTTTCGGCCAAATTTTCATTACCGATACTAACCGCAAGCATCTCGACGAGATTCTTGATCACATACCCGCCGACCATGCCCTTTGGAGCGTGACTGACGGCTCTTTTACTCCTCTCCAACATGAAAAAGCGTGACCCTCAACTAGTTTCCGACATCATCCAAGCTGCCATCGACAAAAGCGGCACACGTCAAGCGTTCGAACAACAACACGTGTGCTATCTGTGGCCCGAAGTCGTCGGCCCTTCCATAAACCGTTACACCACTCGACGCTGGGTTGAACGCGATGAAATGCACGTGTGCATCGCTTCGGCCTCGCTCAAAAACGAGCTCTCTTTTCTCGCATCAAGCCTTGTGCAAAAACTAAATGCCGCTGCCGGAGCTCACGTGATTTCAAAAATTATATTCCATTAATCCTAATTCCCTATGTCACAAAACAAAAACTCTCGCATCAAAGAGCCATCGCGTCCACTTCGCCATCGCGTTGACCTTCAAGTGCGTTTCGGCGATTTCGACTCATACGGCCACATTAACAACAACGTCTATCTTCAATTCTTTGACCTCGGAAAAGCCCTTTATTTCAACGAAATCACCGGAAAAGCCTTCGATGTTGAAGCTATCAGCGCTGCCGTTGTAAACATCAACTGCAACTTCTATGCCCCAACTGTGATGGGCGAAGACCTCATTGTGCAAACGGCTTGTTGCCATCTCGGCGACCGTTCTCTAACCCTCGAGCAACGCATTCTAAACCCCAATAACGGCAGCATAAAGTGCGATGCAATCACCGTAATGGCTGGTTTCGACATCAAAACTCAAAGCTCTGCACCCATACGCGAAGAACTAAAACGCGCTATCGCCAACTACGAGAAATTTTAGACTACTACCGCTGAACCATTGTGCAATGTAGGTGTTAAATGGTTTTACCCTCTTTAACACCCTCTGACAATGCAACGTACACGACTCCTTGAACTATCACACTTAGCAGTATTGGCAACATCCGTACTGCTCATATTTTACATATCTGCATCAACATTTAGCGGCATTGCATTCACCGACAACCCCGTCTACATGCGTTTCCAATTCTTCGCATGCATAGTGTTTATCCTCGATTTCTTCATCGAAATTTGGCTTATCGAAAAACACCGATGGAAACACTTCTTCCGCCACATCTCTTTCCTATTAATAGCCATACCCTACCTCAACATCATCGCTGCCTTCAACCTACACATCCCCGAATCAGTGATGGAATACATCAAATACATGCCTCTGATACGCGGAGCATACATAATGATACTATTTATCAGAGAAGTCTCCACATCGCGCATAATGGGCTTATTTATGTCATATCTGAGCATCATCGTGCTCATGCTCTACTTCTCCTCGCTACTCTTCTACACCCGTGAGCACACCGTAAACGCAGAAATCAGCAACTACTTGACCGCCGTGTGGTGGTGTGCACTTGAGTTCACCACCATCGGTGCCCCAATTAACCCGGTTACTCCCACCGGAAAAGTTTTAGCCGCCATATTATCAGCTATGGGAGTAATTATGTTTCCACTTTTCACCGTTTATCTCACTGACTGCTTGAGGAAATATTTTGCGCGAATGAGAGCAAAATCGTAAATTTGCGCATCAAAAACAGTCTATAATGTATAAATTTGCCTCAATCATAGCCTGCGCCGCTATCTCATCAATCGGCGCTTTCGCTCAACCTCAAATCAAATGGCTCGAATCTGACCACGATTTCGGCGCTTTCA
This sequence comes from uncultured Bacteroides sp., assembly GCA_964523655.1. Taxonomy (GTDB): domain Bacteria; phylum Bacteroidota; class Bacteroidia; order Bacteroidales; family Muribaculaceae; genus CAG-873. Next base: position 9,072 of record CAZGAN010000038.1, on the reverse strand, counting down.
GTGAGGATTTGGGCATGGTCTCTGTGTCTTTCAGATACGTCAACATCGGAGACCAACCTCTTGTTATCACCGGCGCTCGCGCTAACTGCGGTTGCACCACCCCTCGGTTCAGCCTCGACCCTCTTGCTCCGGGCGACACTGCAAAAATAGAAGTGAAATACGATGCCGTTGGCCGTCCCGGCAGATTCTCCAAGAAAATATACGTCGACACCAACACTGAGCCAACACGCTCAACTCTTCTCATCCACGGCGTTGTTGTCGGTGCTTCGCAAACCGTGGCTCAACGATACCCTATCTCCATGGGCAAACTAAGTCTCGCCCGAGCTTACGCTATGCTTGGCGAAGTAAGCAAATCGCACATGAAAGTTGAAATGCTCAATGCATACAACTGCACCACCGATTCTATAACTCCATCTGTGGTCGATTTGCCTAACTGGCTCACCGTAACTTGCACCCCTTCTCCCCTCGCCCCGGGCGAACAAATGTCGTTCAATTTCATGATTCACCCCGACCGCACTCCTCTCTACGGCGTCGTCACCGACACCGTCTCTGTTGTGCCCGATATAAACGAGCCAAACGTGCAATACAAGCTCCCAGTAGTCGTTACTCTTAACGAAGATTTCAGCAAACTCACCGATAAAGACATTGCCAAATCTCCGCAAGCTACACTGCTTAACGAACGCGCCGACTTGGGCATTGTGAAACGTGGCGAAACGCTCTCTGCCTCGTATGAAATTCGCAACGACGGCAAATCGCCGCTGCTAATTCGCAGAGTCTACTCCGCCGAAAACAACGTAAACATCACCGTAAGTAGCGACAAAATTAAACCCGGCAAAAAAGCCACTATTACCGCCACCTACACCCCAGATGCCAACGCTAGCATCGTGAACATGAAAATTATGATTATAACTAACGACCCGTTAACACCGACTCAAGCAGTGAGATTCACTGCTGAGCCGAAAGATTAGCGTGCCACAGAGTTTCCTGAGCCTATTTGGCGAAGACCTCCCGAGAAATTCCCAAAGCTATTTGACGACGAACGGTTGCTGCTACTTCTGGCACTTCCGTTCGTTTTGTCTATGGGTTCGCCCCATTCGTCATACTCTACGTCATCGTCATCTTTAGCTTCTTTTTCACCCTTCTTGAGCTTAGGTTTATTCTTCTTGATAGCCTTCGGCTTTTGGGCATCAACCGCTACCTCATAGATATTCCACGGCTGGTCCACATCCCAGTTGGCTTTGAGGTCCACTTTCTTCGGATAATAATAAACCTCTTCAGGCTGTATGCTATCTGTCACACATCCCGTGTCCCACTTGCCATTCGCATTTCGGTCTATAAACAAGCGTGCATAATATGTGCCCGGGTCTATATTCGTAAACGATGCCTTTCCGCCCTCAGCATTTATTGTGCGAACCGCGCGATCTGATTTATCAAGCAGTTCAACCACAATCGGCAACGTGTCTGCCGGAGTTATCGTGAAAAACAAGTTTGAATATTCCTCCAATTCTTTCACGGCGAACTCGTGCTTCAACGGCTTGTTATACAACCCATAAATGTCAGTGACCGCAGCTGAGTCAACCGTGAGCCTATATTTCATGCCCGGCACTCGCTCAAAATCTATAAGACGCGACATCAGCGGGTCTTTGGGGTCTACAACCGGATCCTGGTGCTTATACGGCAACCATGTTGAGTCGGGCATAACCTCCAAGTGTATACCGGCAACATCTATCGAATCTATCGGGTCTTTTGTTTGTATCATTAACGGATTATAGACTTCATGCTTCGCTTGCGTTGTCACGGCAAGATCTGTGAATTCTATATGCGGCACCGAATCATTTTCTTCTTCCTTCTTTTTATTCTTGTTTTTATCCTTATTTTTCGGCTCTTTCCAGAAGAATTTCAGCGTATCTGTTTGCCAACAAATTTGCTGCAACGAGTCAAGCGCTTCATGGCGCACCGATAAGCGCAATGAGTCGCTATTGAGCACCTCCGGAGTGCGCAGCCAATAAACTAGAGAGTCGTTAGTCTCTGTCTTTTGCAAGAGCGCATGTTTTGTGAGGTCTTCTCCATCATGTTCCCCACCAACAATCTTCACTGTTGACATCGAATCTGACGGTGCTCCCATTGTCACAATAACTTTCTTACGCTCCGGACGAGTGTAGTTCTTGAGATATTGAGCCTTATAATCTTCATTAAACCACGTGAGCAGCACATCATTCGGATAAAATGCTGTACCCGGTCGTGTCACTATCGAATCCAAATCTGTTGCAGTGCGAAGTGTATCATTTACTTCTATCGACTCAGCATACGGCGTGTAAGTTACATCAGAAAATGCTATGTCTTCACTACGGTCCCACTTGTTATCACGATTAAGGTCATTGAGCGCAAACACATGATAATTTCCCGGCTTTAGATTACGAATAGTAAACTGTCCGTACGTATTCGTGCGAGCTATACGCTCAAACGGCACTGTGGTCAGCGTCGTATCAACCATATCTGAGTACACACCAACTGTGATGCCCTGTGCCGGCTCCAACGTGCGTGCCTCTAGCACTATGCCCGATATGCGCAACGTGTCTAGATCTTCACCCGTAGAGAAATCAAGCGCAAATCCATCAAGCACATTTCCCTCATTGAGGTCTTTGATTGCATCTGCAAAGTCTATCGTATATGTTGTGTTCGGCAGCAACGTGTCGCGCAATTCAACTGTCAAATGTTTTGCTTGCGACTTTACAACCGGCGACATCTTTTGCGTGGGCGATACTATAACCTTATTGAACGCATCGTCGAGCTGTATATTTTCGTCGAACCACACGTCAAGATTATTTCGATGCACATTTCTTTCTCCCGGCATAGGATTTGAGCGTGAGTACTCCGGTGGAGTCACGTCTCGAGCGCCACCCTCAGGCCTTCCTATTGAGGCGCAAGCGGCTAAAAATATTACTGCTAATGCAGCAAATGCTATGCGCATCACACGCGCAGATGATTGGTTTGCCTTCATAATAGCGCAAAATTACAAAAAACTAGCGACAATCAATAG
>CAZGAN010000038.1:0-5932 GCA_964523655.1 uncultured Bacteroides sp. | reverse complement strand
ACGGGCTATCAATTTCTGCGCAATGAGAGCAGTGACAAAATAGAGTGCCGTCAAACCCCAGAGCCAGTGATATGCCGTGATATTGTCAGCCAGCGTGCCTGCATTCGAATTTATGCTGATAAAACCTTGCACGCCCCAAACTCCCGGCACTATATTGCCAAGCCATTGCCATATCTGCGGCATTGCAAATCGCGGCCACGTGAGCCCGGAGAGAAACAAGAATATCACTGACGTGAACACAAACACAACAAACGAGCTTTCTCGGTCATGCACAAAGTATGCCACCGTTTGTCCAAAGAATGCCGAAGCAAGTAGCAAAGGCACTGCCAAGAGCAAATAATCTACGGCGCTACCAATATGCGGCAATGAGAACATTTGCGGCACATAGTGCAACAAAAATATTGTTGGCACAATGTAAAATATTGCATAGCAGAAAGCACGGCCCCATACTATCGCCGACATTGGCGCCTGCACCATTTCCGGGTCTATGCCGCCATTGCGACGCCTTCTCTCGCGCGATGTCCCAACAAGCATCACTATGCCCAAAACCATGCTCTGCTGCAGTATAAGTATCAATATACCCGGCATCACAAACGATGCAAATCCTTGCTCTGTGTCTCCAAGCATGTGCGCCTGATTTTCGATGGGCAAGCCCGACAATTGCGACCCCACAGAGCCAAGCATTGCCGCGCGGTCGGCAGTGATATCTGATATCTCCTTCATTTGTATGTCGGAGAAGGCCGAGAACAATGAGCGATATCTCAACAAGAGGCTCATTTCGCAATAGAGAGTGGCATTTGCACGCTCCATACGCCCTATCTTTTTGCCATAGTCACTCGGTATTTGAAGTATGCCATACACCCTACCCTCTGCAACAAGCTGCCGAGCATCTGCCATATTTGCTGCATAGTCATATATCTCAACTGCTGGCGCTGCTGCAGCATCAGTAACAAGCTTGCGCGACGATGCCGTGCGACAATCATCAACCACTGCTATGGGTATATTGCGCACAACTTCAGGGTTGTAAATGAGGGTGTAGACTATCGGATACATCAGCGGTAGACCGATAAAGAAAATCAGCACACCCGGGTCGTGCAGCACGGCGTGCCACTCACGAGCATACGCTTTCGACATGCCCGAAAACCAACGTACTATCGTTTTGAATATATTCATTGAGTGAGATGATTTTTATGAAACGTAAACCGGATGCTTGCATGCGCGCTTCAATCGCCACAAAAACGCGGTCGATACCAATGGGAAGATAAGCAATGCCACGAAATATAACCGTGCATAATAGATATCAAATCCATTGAGCGCTTGGTTGACAAATATCAAATAATACCAGCGCACCGGTATTATGTAGCTGAACGATGCCAACGCTCCATACATGCTCTCTACAGGAAATGAAAATCCGGTGAGTGAGAATGCCAAAATACTGATAAGCGCTCCTACCGACATGCCCATACGTGGATTTGGAACAACACTAGCTATGAACAAGCCAAATGCTTGGCAAGCAACAACAAAAAGTATCATTGCCAATATCATTACCCAAATGCTGCAGTATATCGGAAATCCGGCATACCCAAAGAGCATTGAGAGCATGCACACTCCAACAATGCCGAACACCACGGTTTGTGGCAACAACTTACCGGTAACGGCTATAATTATGCTGTTTCCGGCCTTTGCAAGCCACCGGCGCGATGTGTTGAGCTTTATTTCGTATGTGATTGAGAAGATGGTAACAAGCACTATCATCAACCCTAGCACTCCGGCTGAGAACGAAGGCGTGAGATATAGCGAATAGTTTGTCCACGGATTGTGCACTGGGTTTGTATCTATCACCACCGGCTGTATCAATGCCATAACCGTGCTTTGATCAACGCCCTTCGATGTTGCCGTCTTGCTTACCAATCCGGCTGCAGCCGTAACTGCGATAGTCTTATAGCCCTTGTACGAGAACGTGCCGGGCACAAAGTACGACATGTTTGAGTAGTAATCTATGGTCGGCTTTCGCCCTGCAATAGCATCTTCTTGAAAGTTGGCAGGGATAACGTAAAAGCCAAATGCCCTACCCTGCTTCACTGCTTCCATTGCCTTCGTGTAGCTTTCACAGTCTTCAGTGATATGCACCAATTGCTCCGAGTCAAGTGACCGTATCATTGCTCTCGACATTGGCGAATGGTCAAGGTCAACAACAGCCGTAGGCACTTGCAGCGGCAGCCCTTCGGTGAGCAAGCTCAAGAAGAACATGCAGCTGAGCAACGGCACAAACACCATTGCACACATGTATAGCCTACGCGAACACATTGTAGCTACACCCAGCTTTATAGATTGCCAAAGATAGCTCATCATTGAGTGTATAATTTATTTGAAATACACAGCGCTCATGCCCGGACGCAAGCCTTGTGCCGATTTTTCATCAGCCGGACGAGCTTTTACTTGGAAGGTGCGGCTATCATACTGACCGGTTGTTTTTGTGGCGCGCCATGTAGCATAGCTTCCCATGTCGCGAATATAGTAAACCTCTAGGTCAATATTTTTTTCTCCGAGACCGGGTATCATAACGCTAACTTTTGAACCTTGTTTGAAGTCGGGCAACAATTCTTCGCGCACATTGAAAGTTACCCAGCGGTCGTGGCGAAGTATGCTCATAATCGGAGCACCGAGGCTCACAAGCTCGCCAACTTCCGGATATATTTCGTCAACCGTTCCGGCACACGGTGCAACAAGATAGCTGTCCTCAAGCACAGCCTTCACTTGCTCCACGCCGCCACCGGCAGCAGTAACCAATGCTGCAGCGCTTTGTTTGTCCTCTGATTGTGCTCCGGCAAGAGCTAGTTGATGCTGACTTTGTGCTGCGCTTTTAGCGGCAACAGCAGCATCGTATGCTGCTTTTGCTTCATCGCGTTTTTGCTCGGAGATAACTCCTTGTTTGAAAAGGTTCTCCATGCGGTCATAAGTTTTCTTGGTGATAGTCACTGCAGCGTCGGCTTGAGATACAAGGTCGGCAGCTGTAGCAATGATTTGCGAGCGAGTGCCGGCATCAACTTTGCGATTTTGAGCACGAGCCACATTTTGCATAGCTTCGGCTTGTGTGAGTTGTGCCTCGGCGAGCGATGAATGTATATGCACAAGCGTGTCGCCTTCTGCAACGGTATCACCCTCGCTAACATAGAAATCAGCAACACGTCCGGCAAGTTTTCCTGATACGCGCACTGTTGTGCCTTCAACCTGACCTTCTACTATGTCTGAAGGTTTATTCAAGCATACAAAGCCGTAGATGGCAACTATAGCGACAACCACCACAACGGCTGCCATAGTGATGAGCAGCGAGCGATTGGCAACGCGCTCCTCGTTATTGGTATTTGAATTTGTTGACATATTGTTATGTGATTTATTTTCTAATTAGTAACTAAGTTTGCCAAGCACTTTGCTAAGATATGTGTCGCAGAGTTGCACATCAATCATAGCATCAATATTCTCTGAATTTGCTTTGAGCCATGCCGTTTGAGCTGCAAGCACATCATCGGTTGTGATAACTCCTTCTTTGAAACCGACGGTGGCACAGCGCAAATTTTCATCAGCACAAGCAAGGTTTGACTGTGTGGCTTTATATGTTTTTATGCTTTCTCGAGCCTTATACGATGCTTGATTTATTTGCAAATCTATGAGCTCGCGAGCATCTTCCAAACGCAATTTCATCACTGTCTCATTGCTCTCGGCTTCGCGATATTTGTAGTAGTTACCTCCCCAATGCCATAGCGGTATCGAAACCACTGCACCAACAGAGAATGCTCCGGCAAATCGTTTGCTAAATCCATTAAACAAATTAGGATTAGAGAACGAATAAGCACCAACCAAAGCCACATTAGGCAGCATCGACGAGAACGCCACCTTTTTCTGCTGCTCGGCAATCTTTATACCTGCCTCAAGAGCTTGCAAGTCTTGGCGGCGGTCATAGGCAGCGGCAACGTCGGCTGGTGCCAACACGTCTGCTTCATTTTTCATTGCCAAGGCAAGTGGAGCGCCTCCGGGCTCATCAGAGAGATGCATATCTGAGTCTATTGGCAAGCCACACACTTGAGCAAGCGCCATGCGCGACAACGACAAGCCGTTTTCTACTTTTGTGAGGTCAACGCGAGCCGAATTAAGTTTCACGTCAACACTCAGCTTATCGGCACGAGTAGCCACGCCCTCATTGACCATGGCTTCAACATTTGTGTCGAGCGAGTCAAGCAAGTTGACAAAGCTTTTTGCCAAATCGAGTTTTGCCTTTAGCGAAACAACTTGCCAATACGCAGCGTCAACGGCATAAATCACATTTTCAGCCTCCGAATTGTGTTGAGCGGTGGCGAGGTCTTTGGCATAGCCGGTGAGCTTGTTCATGGCAACAATTTTACCACCCATGTATATGGGTTGAGTAAGTGTTATTGCACCGAAAAACACATTGTGAATGTCATACTCAAGAGCCGACTTAGGCATCAGCGCCACGGTTTCAGGCACATACTGTCCGTCTGCCGTCTTGATAGGCTCACCGGTTGCCGGATTTTTCACAAGATTAAATTCATAAGTGCCGGTTTGCATGTTAAACGACTTCACCGGCAACAGCTGGTCACTATCAAAAATTGATAGCTCTTTCTGATTGTAAAGATAGCCACCGTTAAAGTCAATTGCCGGAAGATATGCAGCAAATGCTTCGCGTCGCTGATACTCTGCCGTAGCTATACGTTGACGGCTCATCATCAACTGCTTATTGTTTGACAGTGCCAAGTCGCGGCACTCTTCAAGCGAATAAACTTCAGCGCCAACGGGCAGCGCCAAAGCCAACGCTGCGAGGGCTGTTAATGTTTGCTTTATCATGTTGTGTATTTTGTTTTTCAATTTTATAATAGAAGATAAACCATTTACAACACAGAAAGTTGTAAGAGCAGCACAAAATTATCATTTTTATGTAAAAAAAAGAAAGATTATTGGAATATTTTGCCAAAATTTTAACCTTTTGACCATAAACTTTTATGGCTATTTTTGCACTATAATAATTATTTGTACTTTTGTGCCGAAATAAACTTGAACGAACTCGAAATGCATCGTCTGTTGACACTCGTCATAGCCCTTTTCTTGGGCATTTTTATATCCCCTATTGCTCAAGCTCAAATACTATCGCAATCAGGTGACAAACTCGACGTAGACTCTCTGCGCCGCGACTTCGACAACCAACCATATTTTGGTCTTTACAAAGATAACTACTTCATCTTTGGCCCATCGGTTGGACAGATGCCTTCAAAAGAAAACACTAACATCAAGTTTCAAATTTCTATCGCACAGCGTCTCACTCGCTCTGTGCTTCCATTTCACTCATACCTCTATCTTTTCTACAGCCAAAAATGCTTTTGGAACGTCCTCGAAAACTCTATGCCAATGACCGACCTTAACTTCAACCCCGGTGTTGGTCTCGCCAAACAACTATTCGTCAAAAATAGATATATCGGCAAACTTTATTTCATTCTTGAACACGAATCTAACGGCCGCGATGGCGACGAATCGCGCTCATGGAATAAAATTTCTCTCGGAGCTAACGTGATGGTTGACCCCCACCTCATGGTGCACGGCAAAGTGTGGATTCCTATTGTTGACGGTGGCAACAACAAAGACATACTTGACTACTCCGGCATTTACCAAATGGGAATGCAGTTTTTCTCTAACAACAAACGTTTTAACGGCGCTGTGACTCTTGTGAAGCGTCGCGGATGGAACCTTAACTACAACACAATTGTTGAATTGTCGTACCGCCTTTGGAGACGCGACAACCAATTCCTTTTCCTGCAATACTACAACGGATACGGTGAAGGACTATTAGAGTACAACAAATTTCACTCACAACTCCGCGTTGGCATCGTCATCAAGCCCCGCCTCTTCTCCGACTTCTAACCAA
>CAZGAN010000037.1:7293-14990 GCA_964523655.1 uncultured Bacteroides sp. | reverse complement strand
CCACTTTACTTTTTATTCTTTGTCAGGATTAGCAGAGCGGAAGATGCGATTCCAACGTATGCCGCCGTTAAACATACTGCGATCTTGGTCAAATGAAATGAGCACGAACATCGGTGTACCAACAATGTGGTCTTCAGGCACAAAGCCCCAGAAGCGTGAATCTTGCGAGTTGTCGCGGTTATCACCCATCATGAAGTAGTAGTCCATTTCAAAAGTGTAGGTTTTTGCAGGCTTACCGTCAATATACACTGAGCCATTTTTGAAATAAGCATCAGCATGGCGCTCATAGTTGCGAATCACACGCTTATAGAGCAGCCAATTATAGGCATCGAGCTTCACAGTCATACCCTTTTTAGGAATGAGTATGCCGTCTTTGCCGCCGTAGTTAGAAAGAGTCCAGCTTTCAGACAAACCTTCGGGGAAGATGTCTTTGATGTCATACAAGTTGAACTTATTGATTTTAGCATAGTCAGACATATTGTTTTGTGTCTTCAATGTCTCAATCATTGATTTAGTGAGCGGAAGCACGAGCAAATAGTCGGTGTCAGCCGACTTCGGAAGCAACTCCAAGAAGCGGCTGCGATAAGTTGGGTCAACAATCATTTGCACATCACCGGCAGTGATTTCCATCTCATGCATTTGCTCTTCGGTGAGCGGACGTGCAAGCGATACAATGTAGTTGTACTGCACGTTTTCAGGCTGTTTTTGAGCTTTGCCGTTAATGTAGATAATGTCGTCAACAATTTTAAAGCGCTCGCCGGGGAGACCTACACAACGTTTCACAAAGTTTGTGCGACGGTCAACCGGACGGTAAACAATGTCGCCAAACTGCTGTTTGTTGCGATGCAACTCTTCGCGGCCGTAAGTTTTCACCAACAAGTCATAGTATTCGGGCGATTCCTCATACTTGGTAGCCACAGTGTCGCCGGCGGGGAAGTTGAACACCACAATATCACCACTCTCAACATTGCGCAAGCCTTTCAAACGGCGATATGAATTTTCAGGCACCGAAGTGTAGCTGTTGCAGTTGAGTATGGGTAGTTTGTTGTGCACAAGCGGGAAGTGAATCGGTGTGATGGGCACACGCGGGCCATAAACCATTTTATTAACCCAAAGATAGTCGCCGGTGAGCAAAGTTTTCTCTAGCGATGACGATGGAATTTGATAGTTTTGACCGAAGAAATTGAACACAAAATACACAAGTATCAACGCATAAACAATGGCATCAACCCAGCTCATCACGCTGCGCACAGCTGCCGATTTGCTTTTCTTCCACCAAGTGAAAGGGATGTATCCGGTGATATAGATATCAAACAACAAAGGCAACGCCAGTAAAAACCAATAGTTATTTAGCCATATAACCCACGCAATGTATATGAGCGCTACTATGGCAAAGCGAACGCGTCGGGTTGTTTTCGTTTCTTTGCAGCGGCGCACAAAATCAGCGCGCCAATCTGTTTGTGTTTGTGTATTTTGAGAGTCCATAATCGAATTTCATGAAATAAGACACAAAAGTAGCAACTTTTTTGTCTATTACCAAATCTTTTTCTTAAAGGTCACTGTGGGTGTTGAAGTTGTGAGCACAAAGAATGTTGCATCTTCAATTTTAAATCTTTCATACGACACTTTTGGCAACATATCTTTGTGAGTGCTCAATATTTCAGTGGGCACAGCTATAACATCAAACGAGCCGATGCGCACACTGTGTGCCACATAAGTTGAGTCGGTGACTTCCGCATCACATTTGCCTATCATTTGTTGCGCTATAAGCAACGGTGATTGTGGCAATATGGTGTTAAGTTTTCCACCATTACGCAAACGTTGAAGCCCGTTTTTTGTGTATTTATCGCCAACGGCAACGAGACCGCGATTACACAGTGGGTCAGGTATAAATGCTCGCGCAAACGGTGCATTTCCTTCGTATGGTGCCTCGCCTTGCGGATAAGCGCACACATCATTGCGCGACACACTTTCAACGAACGTTTGATAGCGATTGTATATCTTGTATTTGTACACGCCCATAACAGCCAAAACCGCCACAACCAACACACTTGAGCCAACAGTCAGCCACTTTTTTGACGGCAGCAGCTTCAGCAGCAACACAATTGTGAATAGCGAAGGTGCTGTGAGTTGACGCGGTGATGTGAAAGTGAGCATTGCCAAACCCAAAGCGGCAACAATGGCTGTGGTCAGCACTATATTTTCCTTAAAGAACGCGACACTTTTGCGTGGCCGTGCTATCAACCAAATCACAGCAGCTACAAGAGCCGGAGTGATTATCGACATGCACAAATCGCTACCCAAAGCCGTAACCTTTGCCGATATAGCATTGAGCGTAAAGCCACCGCCTTGCGCAGCGTGAGCCATATTTCCCGGGGCTAAAACTTCAGCCAAAGTGCCCATTATGAACGCACAGGTCACCGGCCACGGCACACGTTTCATCAGTGCGCCAACAAACAACCCGGCGCACAATGGCAACGAGAAACTCTCTTGCAGTGAGCCAACAAAAAACGCATAAACGAGTAGCCACAGATTCTCGGGCTTTCTCTTCAAGGCAAGCAACAATGCAAGTGCAGCCACTCCAACCCAAAGATAGTTCACCGAGTACGACACCAGCGTCAGCAGCACTAACCCCGGCTGCGGCAGCGCCACAAACAGCAAAAGCCAAGCAACGGCATAGAGAGTGTTTGTGCGCTTATCGGCATCGACAAGGCGACATGTTAGCAGCCAAAGCAAGCCAAACATGAGCGCATTTAAAACTCTATATACCCACAGCGGCACAAGATTGAGCATAGCCATCACCACAACGTGCACCATAAATCGGCCGTTCGTGGTAAGATAATGATGGCATTGAGTAGAAAAACATTGCGACAACGAGGTCACTCTAACCCCGTCGCCGCAGTGGTGTGTGGTGTCAGCAAACATATAGCCCAAGTCATCGCCGGTGTGCAATGAAAAGCAGTTGACGATGAAAAAGGTAGTTACAATCAAAAATAACCACCTCATCTCGGGTGTTAGTTTGCGTAGCATTAAAATCTAGCGTGTATGGTTTGTCGCGGCAATCCGCGGCGGAAGCATATAATTCCTATTTTTCGATGGCTGTCTATAGCCATGCCTTGCGTGAGCGACTTCATGTTTTTTCGCCACAAGTTGCGACCTTCGGTCGAGCCAAGGCAGGTGAATATCACTGTTTCGGCATCGCCAAAGCCGGTAAATTCGTCGGGATTATCAACAATGAGTGTTGTTGTTTTGCCCGATGCATGCACCCCGGCCTTCGCTGCAAGCTCATGCCAACGTTTATCGCCAACAACGTCAACTCGCGATGGCTGTAAAAACACCAGCAGGCGAAAAACCGTGCGCGCTGTCTTGCGACGTCTGCCAAAGAGTTGGTCAATCTCGGGGTAGGCATAATATTTCGCATGCTCACCGATAACTTCTGTGATTACGCGATATGCCCACGGCGAGTGCACGCCAAAGCCGTGACCATGACGCAAGCGCGTCAAGTATTTTGCAAAAGCTGTGGCTGGTCTTATCTTCACTTTGCTTCTTTTTGTTTGCGGCGATAATCAACAATCAGAGCGCCGATGAGCAAGAGATATATCAACACAACGCAAGCATAAGCAATATTGCTTGTGACGTGCAAGCTTTCGGGATTGAAAGTCATCACTATCTTGTGATTTCCGGCTGGCACTTGCATAGCGCGGAGCACATAGTTCACGCGTCCCAGTTGAGCGTCGTTGCCATCAACGGTTGCTTTCCATCCCCACGGGAACCACACTTCAGAGAATACCACCAAACCGCCATTCTTTGTATTGACAGTGTAGGTTAACTCATTTGGTGTGTATTTGTCGAGTTTCACAGCGTCGCCGTCAGCCAACGGTGTTGCTTTGCCGAGCACCGCTTCAAATTTCTTGTCGGCTACAGCTTCAACTGCCGGATTGAGATTAGCAAGAGCATCCATCTCAGCGTTTGCATTATCAACATATTTGATATCGCTAACAAGCCAAGCAGCGCCAAGAGCATTTTCGTTTTTGGCAAGGCCTGATTTGGTGATAATGTAGCGAGTGTTGAGCATATCAAACACGCGGTAATCAGCACCGAGCTGAGTCATCACCTTTTGCTGATCTTCGCTTGTTTGAGCTACCAATGAGTCAACACGAGCCTCTGGTATGTACTCACCAACAGCTATTGCTGTTTGCATGCGATTATCAATAAGGTCGTTGTAGCGATTGAGTTTTGCTGCGTGGTAGCCGCCAATCATGTGATGATAGAACGAACGGCGAGCATCGCCAAAGGCTGTCAAATCAGCTACACGATAATAGTCTTTGTCTTTGAGTATTTCTTTATCTATATCGTCGGCAGCAAGCGGGTCAACAGCTGTGATGCTATCTTCTGTGAAGCTCTCGGTTGAAATGTAGCGTTTGTCAACAGTGTAGAGGTCAACAAGCACCAACACGCCAACTGCGGCAGCGCCCAAAGCTTTAGGCATTTTTGATGCCGCTGTAGCCACAACAAACGCACCGCCAAGCACCACCACAATGAGTGAACGGAAACCATCGGCGCTAACCATGCCATAGCGCAAGCTCTCTATGTTGGCGAGTGTAGCCTTAAATGCTTCTTGCACATCGGCAGGATATTGTCCGAGTTGCTCGCGCGCACTGTCAAAGTATGCCAACTCGTCTGCGCTGAATGCTGAGCCGTACAAGCTCGGCACCCACCAAGCTGCGAGGCACAACAGTGTTGGCATGCCAAACGCAAGGATAAGCGGCTCGCGATAGGTTTTCACCGCATTTTCGGTGGTGAATAGCTTTTGCAGCGCCAGCACGCCAAGTAGCGGCATGCACAGCGACGCTATTACCAACGCCGTCTCTGCAGCGCGGAATTTATTATACAACGGCACGTGGTAAATCATGAAGTCGGTAAACGCTTCAAAGTGATTACCCATAGCAAGCAGCACTGAGAACACTGTCATAATGAGCAGTGACCACTTGATTGGACCTTTCACTATAAAGCAACCAAGCAAGAAGAGCGCACAAATCAATGCGCCAACATAGAACGGGCCGTTAGTCATGCCTTTGCCGCCGAAATATTGGCCAAATTGGGGTATAAGGCCAAAGATATCGTCGGCTTGCATGTTGTAATTATATGTGTCGAGCTTATCGAGCGACAAAAGTGTGTTTTGTCCTTTTTCTGGGCGAATAGTTGCGCCGCCCTTAATGTTAGGAATAAGTAATGAGAAAGACTCTGACGGTGTGTTACTCCAGCCACCGATTTCCGATTTTGGAAGTCCGCCCGTGGGCTTTTCTTTTGTGGCTTCGTCGCCGTCAGATTTATTGTTTGAAACGAGCTCACTCTGAGCACGTTTTGTTTCTTTCGAGTATTCGTATGTGTTATAGAGGCTGGGCGAATTTGCTCCGAGGGCTAAAAGTCCGCCAACCAAGCAAGCAACAGAGCCGGCGAGCCAACTCTTGATGGTGTGTTTGCGCACTGCTACAACAAGATATGCAATGGCAAGCGTGAGCAGCAAATAAGCTGAATAGTAGGTGATTTGAGGGTGATTGGCATTGAGCTCAAGCATGGCAAACAAGCCCATGAGCGCTCCGCCCCACATCCATTTCCCGCGATATGCCATGACCAAGGCGCCCACTGTTGGCGGCACGTATGTGAGGGCAAGGAATTTCCAAATGTGTCCGGCACCAATAATAATGATGAAATACGACGATAAGCCCCATGCCAATGCGGCTATCAATGCATACCACCATCTGATTTTCATGCAGTAGCAGCATATAAGCATGCCAAACATCATCATAAACAATAGGTTACTCGGCGATGGCAAACCTAAGCCATACACTGAGTTTAGCCACGTAAAAAGACTGTTTGACGGATATTCGGGCGAGATTTGGAAGGTTGGCATACCTGAGAACAATGAGTTTGTCCACAATGCCTTTTCGCCGGTAGCCTCGGCATACGCGCGTCCTTCTTCTCCGTTTGCTGCACCTTGTTGCATGTCGTGTTGTGCCAACACGTTCCCGTCAAAATTGTCGGGAGCAAAAAATGCCAACGATACTATCGCCATTATAGCGATTGAGACAAAGAAGCCCCACACTTGTGGCTTGCGCAGCGAGGCTTTCAATTGTGTTGTTATATTGTCTGAGCTCATACTTTTATTTTTATCTTGCAAATGTACAAAAAATTTCATTACTCCCCACCCTATTTCTTTTTTTGCTTTTAACAATTTGCAAACACACTCCGCGAAAAAAGGGAGACACACCAACGGCGTGCCTCCCTCCCATTATGATGGGAAAAACTAACAATTATCGAACTACTGTTTTGCTTACCTTTGTGCCTTGACGTACAATGTAGAGACCCGGAGTCGGATTTGCTACGCGCACACCTTGCAAGTTGTAGTATTCAACAGGAGCATTTTCACTGTCAACAACAATGCTGCCAACACCTGAACCATTGCCTTCGAAGAGAACAGTTACGGTTGAAATGCGTGTTGTTGCGGTCATTGTGAACTTGATGCTTTCTGAGTCACCGGTCCATGCACCATTGTCGTATGTACCGTTGTCGGCTTCCATTGCGAAGTTACCACCGTCTTTAGTGAATGCGATGCTCTTGATTTTATTGCCGCTGGGCACTGAAACTGTGAATGAATCACCGGTGTAGAGACGAAGGTCTACAGCTCCTTCTGAGTTACCGGTTGCAGTCCACAAACGAGGAGGATTTGATGTTGCAGCTTCTGATATAGCGAATGAAACGCTACCGGAGGTGAATGTAACGCCTGCTACTGATGTGAATTTACCGGCTTCAGCACGCTCTTGTGCGGGAGTTAGTCCTTCGGGGTTAGTGAAGTCGTATGTTGATTCTTTTGTATCAGCGCTGAGCACTGTGAATGTAGCTTCTGATACTTCACTGTTTGTGAGTCCTTCTTTTGAAGCGTATGCTTTAACTGTGCAGCTTGATGTGAGCTTGATAGGTGCTGTGTATTCAATTGAAGGATTTGAACCGTCAAGGCTATAGAAGATTGATGCACCTTCTGTGATTGTGCTGATGGTTACTTCTGATTCGTATGCCACTGTGCCACCATTCGGGCTGAATGTGGGTGCTGAGCATGCTTCAACTGCTTGACTTGCGTCTACGCTGAACGGAGTTACTTGAAGTGTTGTGTTGTAGCAGTTTGTCACACCAACAATTGTGAAGTTTTCACCTTCTGACAAATCGATTGACATGCTATTGTAACCTGCTACTTCACCGGTTTCGTCTTTCAATGTGAAGTTTTTGCCTGATAAGCTTGAAATGCTTGCTCCTGAAATCTTAATATATTTATTAAGGTCTTGGATTGACAATTCTTCAACTGTTATTTCTTCGGGTTGAACTGCTGCGCCACCGGTTGTCACTGTACCAACTTCGGTAGGTACAAATTCGGGAAGTTTATTGTAAGGGCTATAGTTACCTGTTACAGATGCAATTACATCACCGTTTACATTATCTTTAAGCAATTCGGTTGTAGAATCATAAACAAGGAGGCCTGTGCCTGCTGCGTCTTGCACATAAGTGTTTTTACCGCTTTGGTAGAACACTGTGAGCGGACCATTGACTGTTACTTTTGTTGTTTTTTCGGGAGCTGCTGCAATGAGTTCTGCGATAGTGTTGTAAACAGTAACTTCGGGCTCTGTTGTGCCGGGGTCAGTTGT
>CAZGAN010000037.1:0-7193 GCA_964523655.1 uncultured Bacteroides sp. | reverse complement strand
TAGAGACATATTTGAAACCTACTTGCACTTTTTTGCCTGCAAATGCTGAGAGGTCAATATCGCCTGAGTTAGCAAATGTCCAAGCTCCTGCTTCCGGCCATGTGGTCGGTGCAATTTCTGTCCATTCTGTAGCATTTTCTTCACGAACAACAAAACGAAAAACGTCTTTTGCTATTGTTTGGAATTTAGCTGCATGGTCAAAGTTAGCAGAAACTGTTTTTGCGCCGGTCAAATCAATTACAGGAGAGTAAGCGTAAGCTGTTGCTGCATTTTTTACACCATCTATATAAGCGCTTCCTCTGAGGTAACCATAGCTGTTCCATGTCCAGATTGTGAGATCTCCCGATGTTTCGAGAGTCCAATCATCAGCACCTGAAGCGAGATATGTCAAAGTGGTTCCACTTGTTGTGTCGCCTGTGCCGGGATCAGTTGTGCCGCCACCTTCTGTGCTGCCATAGCTTGCTGCACCGTCAGTAACGATTGTGATAGTTGTGAAGTCTAATTGTCCGGCTTTAGAATCACCATCTGTGCCGTAATCTGCTTTATCACCAACAGTGAAGGTTACTGTAGTTGCTTCGCCGTTCCATACAAGAGGATTTGCTCCTTGTTCTGCGATTGCGCCAACACTCGGAGTAACTGTAGCAAGGCGTGTCAATCCTTGAGTACTGATTGCAAAAGAAATGCTCTTAATGTTCACATTTGTGGTGATCTCAATAGATCCTTTTGCATAGATACGAGCATCGCCCTTTGTAGCATCATCCTTATCTGTAACATACGTCGGATTGTTAGACCCTTTGTTTTTGTTGACCGTAAAGCTGATGCCTTGGTCGATAATACTTGTCTCTGCAACAAAGTTGTCAGCCGTAGGTGTGAACGTGTAGGTTTCGGCACTTGCAAATGTCGAAAGCCCTAGCACACATGCTAATGAGAGTAAAAATTTTTTCATATAAACATTTGTTTTAGAAGATAAAATAGATTTCCGTTAGAAGATAAAACTGATTTTTATTGTATCACGTTTCTCCATAGTAATGGACAATGCAAATATAGACAATAAAAATCATATAGTTGTGTATTATTTATGACTTTTTTGTTAAAAAGCTATGAAATTAACATTTCAAGTTCCACGGCATGCCAAAGCTCACTTCAATCAGTGAGCTTCAAGCCAATTATCTCCTGTGCCGGCGCTAACAGTGAGCGGCACACGCGCCTTGTAAGCACCTTGCATTTTTTCTGTCACAAGTGTTGTCAACTCTTCAAGTTCGGCAGGCACCACGTCAAACACCAATTCATCGTGCACCTGGGTTATCATGCGCGATTTCATGCCACGAGCTTTCATTTCGCGAGCAATGTTTATCATTGCAATCTTGATGATATCGGCAGCCGATCCTTGCAGCGGCGCATTGATGGCATTGCGCTCTGCATACCCACGCACCACAGCGTTGCGCGAATTTATCTCCGGAAGGTAACGTTTTCTGCCCATCACCGTCGACACATACTCATTGTCGCGAGCACTTTGTATTGCTTCATTCATATACTCGGCAACGCGCGGATAGGTTTTCAAGTATCCTTCAATCAAGGCTTTGGCTTCAGAACGAGGTATGCCAAGACGCTCGCTCAAGCCAAAGGCTGAGATGCCGTAAATGATGCCGAAGTTGGCTGTTTTTGCATTACGTCGCTGGCTATCGCTAACTTCTTCAATGGGAAGATGATAGATTTTCGCAGCCGTAGCTCGGTGTATGTCTTCGCCGCTCAAAAATGCTTGCACCATGACCGGGTCACCGCTTATATCTGCCATAAGTCGCAATTCTATCTGCGAATAGTCGGCACTCAAAATCACATTGCCCGGCGACGCGATAAACGCACGACGTATTTCTCTGCCTTCATCAGTGCGGATGGGTATGTTTTGCAAATTCGGATTTGCCGACGACAAACGGCCGGTGGCGGTAACGGTTTGATTGTAGGTGGTATGTATGCGGCCGGTAGCAGGATTTATGAGGCGCGGCAATGCATCAACATAAGTTGCCAGAAGTTTTCGCAATCCACGTATTTCTAATATCAAATCTACAATTGGCCAATCATGACGATATTTTTCAAGAATTTCTTCGGTTGTTGACCACGCGCCGTTTTTGGTTTTCTTTGCTTTGGGGTCTATATTAAGGCGTGAGAACAACACTTCGCCTACTTGCATCGGCGAACCAATATTGAATGTCACTCCTGCCATATCATAGCATTGTTGCTCGAGAGCGGTGACACGGTCGGTGAGTGTGCGCGACATTTTTGCCAACTCCTCGGTGTCAATGCGCACTCCGGTCCACTCCATTTCTGTGAGCACGCGCACCATTGGCAGCTCTATGTCGGTCATAAGCTTTTGTGTGCCATCGGCTTCAAGCGCTTTTTGCAACACCGGACGCAAACGCGACACTGCCGTAGCTCTGGCGGCAACGTTCGCAGCAATCTCTTCGGGTGTGCCCTTCATCGGCTTTTTGCGCTCGGTTGCACTCATTTCGTAATCGTGCAACATCATATTCAAATACGACATAGCCACATCGGCAAGGTCGTGTTTCATCTCAGGTTTCAGCAGATAATGTGCCACCGACGTATCAAAATAGTTTTCGCTGATTTCAATGCCTTGGCGACGCATGATGATTGTGTCACGCTTCACATCGTGGCTAACTATGCTGATATTCCGATTATCAAACAACGGCTTCAATGCTTTCACAAACAACGACGGCACATAGCACGTGCCACAATCAGCGCAAACTGCCACGCCAACAAGGTCGGCAGTCATTGCTTCATCGCCTACGGCATATACGGAAATAGCTACCGTTGAGGCACTTGCCAACTTATCAACATAGTTTTCAACATCACTTTCACTCGCTGCAATCTTCAACGATGATGCATCATAGCGCTCCACTTGCGCAGTCGGCTCTGGCTCGCTAAAGTCGAAAAGTGAGCCCATGCCATCGTTTGCGGGAGCAGCACCGGCAGCAGGCGGAGCCGGAGCAGCTACCGGAGCGGGAGTGTCAACGGTTTTAAGTCGCGACAAAAACGACTTAAACTCCAAGCTGATGAAAAGCTCGCGCAATTGAGCCCAATCAGGCTCTACACGTTTCAAATCGTCAGGAGTAACATCAAGTGGCACATCGGTTTTGATTGTCACAAGTGTTTTTGAGAATCGTATCTGCTCCACATTCGCAGCAAGTTTATCGTGCAGTGCGCCTTTAATGTTGTCGAGATTAGCAATAATGCCCTCTACATCGCCCCACTGATTTATAAGTTTTGCCGCGGTTTTCGAACCCACACCGGGGCATCCGGGCACGTTATCACTAACATCGCCTTCCAACGCCAGCAAATCTATAACCGATTTCGTTGACTTAAGACCATACTTTTCGCACACCTCGGCAGGTGTTCGCACTTCAAAGCCCTGGCCCTTGATGGCGGGGCGATACATAAACACTTTGTCGGTAACAAGTTGTCCGTAGTCCTTATCGGGAGTCATCATGTAGGTGGTGAACCCTGATTTCTCAGCGGCAACAGAGAGTGTGCCAATCACATCGTCAGCCTCATAACCTTCTCGCTCTACTACCTTAATACCGTATGCTTCAATTATTTTCTTTATCCAAGGTATTGACATGGTGATATCCTCAGGCTGTTTCTGACGCTGCGCCTTATATTCGGGATATAACTCGTGGCGAAATGTTTTGCCACCGGCGGGGTCGAAGCAGACTGCCATGTGCGATGGGTCGTATTTGCGTATTATCTCATCGAGGGTATTACAAAAGCCGTAAATGGCTGATGTATTGCGCCCGTCGGATGTCACCCGAGGGGCTCGTATCAATGCATAATATGCACGATATATTAACGCAAATGCGTCGAGCAAAAATAGGTTTTTATCTTTCATAATGGGCTAATTGTCATTTTGGTGTGTAAATTTACTAACTTTTGCGCGAAAAAAGCCAACATTCTCAAAAAGTTTAGTAATTTTGCACAATCAATATGACTACACTCGAGACTATACGTACAGCTATTGCACCTGAGATTGAGCGTCTCAACGCTCGGATTGCCGAACGTTTGACGACCGACAACCCTTTGCTGCAAGAAATTATCAGTGCCAACCTCAAAACTAGTGGCAAGATGATTCGTCCGATTATCGTGATGCTTTGCGCACGAATGTTGGGCGAAGTGAATCAACGCGTGATTGATGCTGCAGCTTCGGTTGAGCTTCTTCACAACGCATCGTTGGTGCACGACGACGTTGTTGACGGGTCTTCCACTCGCCGTGGCAACCCTACTATTAATGCCGTGTGGCAAAACCACATCGCCGTGTTAGTAGGCGATTTCTACGTGTCAACTGCCATGCAACTCGCCATTTCCACCGGCAACATCAACATCATCAACCAACTCTGCAGTCTCGGTCGTCAATTAAGCCTCGGTGAGCTCAATCAAATATACAACGCTCGATACCACACCCTCACCGAAGAGTCATATTACAAAATCATTGATTTCAAAACAGCATCTCTCTTCAGAGCATGTGCAGCCATGGGGTGCTACGCGCAAGACGTTGACGATGAGCGCTCAAAAGCTCTCATTCACTTCGCTCAATTGCTGGGCCTATGCTTCCAAGTGCGCGACGACATTTTCGATTACTACTCTGACGAAAAAGTTGGCAAGCCCACAGGCAACGACCTTCGCGAAGGCAAAGTCACGCTCCCTCTTCTCCACGTGTTGCTCAACGAAAATGCCCCCGACCATGCCGAGATGCTCGAACTATCACGTCACGAACAACTCACCGACGATGAAATTAACCGCCTAATGGCTTATGCTCGCAACAACGGCGGTATTGACTACGCATACGCCAGCATGAAGCGCATGCGCGATGAAGCTCGCGAAGCCCTCTCAATCTTCAACGATTCACAAACAAAAACCTGGCTCCTCGACCTCCTCGACTACATCATCGCCCGCGACTACTAACCCACCCCCCAATAATGCAGACCATCAAGAAGCTGTTTATCACATACTTTTGTTTGGTATTATGTTTCGTGTTTTCATTAGTTTGTGTAAACTTAATTCCAAAATCCGCAATTAATGAACACGTTAAAGTCTCTGCTCAAACTCTAAGAAAGGTAGACCTATTGGACGACCACATTTGTCCTCTCTTTAGTCAAGTCGTTGCCGACAACTTCACTGATGCGCTGATGCTCAATCTATGCCTTTCTGTTAATGAGGATAGCATACCAACTTCAATTCTATTAAGTCCATACCATGAGCCAATAACAGCCAAGACGCTTTACGATGTAGCATACAACAAAAATACAGACACCGAACCACATTCATATAGCCGATATTGGCATGGATACATTGTACCTTTACGCATTTTACTCGTATTCATGCCATATCACCAAATACGCATATTCAACTACCTATTAGTTGGCTTTTTATTAGCATTGACCATAATTCTTATGTGGCGGAAAATATCTCATTCTTCGGCTATCATATTTGGTGTCCTTGCCTCACTTATTTTTGCTTATGCACCATATAATATGCAAAACACCACCTGCCCTGCCATATCTTTAATTGCTATGGCAACAATTCTGTCAATGTCTACTGAGAAACTAAAAAGCATTGATATTCGCATATTTTTCTTTATTATCGGAGCTATAACAAGCTATTTTGACTTCCTAACAATGCCATCCCTGACCCTTGGATTACCACTACTATGCTATATAATGCGTACCAATCCGTCAAACAAATGCAAACTCATAGTTTCTATTTGCGCTATGTGGGGGCTAGGATATGTAGGTTTATGGGCGACCAAATGGATTTTGACCGAAATCTTTGTTGATGGTAATGCTATAACTATAGCATTTCATCAATTCATGCTTCGCAGCGGTATTGATACTCACGGCGATAATTCTTCTCTATCAAAGACTAGAATTGGACATCTTCTCATAACACATCCATGGGGCACAATTATTGCATTGGTAATCTGTATCCTAGTGTACGTTTATTTTGCTAAAAGCAAGGAGATAATCAAACAAAATATTTATCTCTTGCTCATTGCAGCAATAGTTCCGGTATGGTTTTGTGTTGCACATCAACACTCTACTTCTCATCTATTTCTGACTTGGCGCACATTTCTTCTTCCGGCATTATCCTTATCCATATTTATATACAACACAACAAGACTTTCAAAATCATGAACAAAATTGCCGTTCTCATACCATGTTATAACGAACATAACACAATTGCAAAAGTAATCTCAGATTGCAAGAAAGCTATCCCTGAAGCCACAATATATGTTTATGACAACAACTCTACCGATGGCACCGCCGAAGTTGCAAAACATGCAGGTGCTTTAGTAAAACATGAACCACGACAAGGCAAAGGGAACGTTGTTAGAAGTATGTTTCACGACATTATTGCCGATTGCTATTTAATGGTTGATGGTGATGACACATACTCTCTTGACAATGCCGCAAAAATGTGCGACAAAATTCTCATTGATGGATATGACATGGTTATTGGTGATAGATTGTCTTCAAATTATTTTGCAGAAAACAAACGTATTTTTCACGGCATCGGGAACCGTTTGGTTAGATATCTCATTAACCTCATTTTTCGCAGCAACATAAAAGATATTATGACCGGTTATAGGGCATTTTCAAATGATTTTGTAAAAAACACCCCCATCACATGCAATGGATTTGAGGTTGAAACCGAAATGACAATTCACGCACTAGATAAAAACTTCAAAGTTACTGAAATTCCAATCATTTACCGTGAACGGGGCGAAGGAAGCAATTCTAAACTAAGCACAATATCTGATGGAATTAAAGTTATCAAAACTATATTTTCGCTTTTTCGCGACTATAGACCTCTCTCATTTTTTTCGATTCTATGTATGCTCTGCTTGTTCATGGCAATAATCATGGATGTTCCAATTTTTATTGACTATCTTCATTCAGGGCTTGTGCCTCGCTTCCCCACACTCATTGTCAGTGGCGTTATCGCTACAATTGGAGTAATATTTCTTTTCTGTGGTATCGTCCTTGATACTATTGCAAAAAAACATCGCCAAGTTTTTGAGCTTCTCCGATATCGACACTAGCAATATAATACAAATATAATACAAATAAGTGAGGCGGGCTTTTACAGCTCGCCTCTCTTCATAAAATGAACGCATGATTAGCTTT
>CAZGAN010000036.1:12825-15276 GCA_964523655.1 uncultured Bacteroides sp. | reverse complement strand
TTTGATGCAACCGCTAAAGGTGGTATCGCTAACATTGACGCTACTCCCGCAACCGTTCAATTCTTGCAATACGCACTCAGCACTCACGGCCTCGGCACTTACACCGATTCTGACCTCCGCAAATATTTGCAAGGCAAACAAACAAGCTTGAGCGTTGACTACGACGAATACACTCGCTCACTCACAGGTTCATCTACCAACAAAAACGTGCAGACTCTCATGGAGTTGATCTACATGTCATTTAAAGATTTGAACCTCAACAGCGAAGACTTTGCCGGCATGCAAAACCGCCTCGTTGCTATGCTTGAAAACCAAGAAAACACTCCTAACTTCAAGTTTGGTAAGGGTGTGCAACAAAATCTCTATGCATCAGCATCGCAACAACAAATCTCTTCTGAAGCAGTGAAAGCTGCCAACCTCGACGAGTCAAACGCTATAGCTAAACAGCTTTACGCTAATCCCGCTGACTTCACTTTCACTTTCGTTGGTGACATCGACCTCAACACATTCATTCCTCTTGTTGACCAATACATCGGTTCGCTCACAGCTCCGCGCATTGCAGGCATCAGCTACGCTCCCAAAGCCGATTGGGAAATCACCAAAGGCTCTGCTACCGACCAAGACAAGATGGAAATGCAAACTCCGCAAACCTACGTTGCTGTTGTAGCATCAGCTTCAGTGCCCTACACTTATAAAAATCGTGCTCTTTCAAGCATAGCAGGTCAAATACTCACAAAACGCTTGCTCGCTAAGATTCGCGAAGAAATGGGCGCTGTTTACTCTATCTCGGCTCAAGGCTCTATGACTCGCCTCGGCACTCAAAACACTACCATCATTTCTAACTTCCCCATGAAGCCTGAAATGAAAGACGTTGTGCTCAGCGAAATCCATGGCATGGTTTATGACATGACAAGCAATGTTTCTGACGACGAACTCAATCCCGTGAAAGAGTTCATGGTTAAGACTGTTAACGAAAACCTTGAGAAGAACGAAGGCTGGCTCTACGCTATCGCCGGTGCTTCACTCAACGGTGTTGACAACCTCAACGGCGCAATCGATACTCTCAACGGCATCACTACTGCCGACGTGAAAGCATTCATGAAACAAGTACTCGACCAAAACAATTATCGCGTTTACGTACTCGAACCCGCTGAATAAGCTTTCGTATACTGAAATAGTTGCAAAAAAAATGGTGCACTTCATCGCGAAGTGCACCATTTTTTTCAATGTTTATATGAGTATTAGTTGATATGAATCTTTGTTGCTGTTGAGCCAACGCGTTTGATGTAAATGCCGGGGGCTAAGTTCGCTTTGCTAACTTTGATGCCTTGCAAGTTGTATAATTGCTCTTCGCTGTCAGCATCAATGGCAATATTGTTGACACCGGTTGTCTTGTAGTCCTCAATTGTGAGAGTCTTGCTGTTGTCAGACAAAGTAACAACGATGGTCGGGTTGCCAATGTAGTGATTTGCCGTGCAATCAACATCGCTGCAAACGCTGAATAGAATCGGTGTTTCGGCATCGACGGCTGCCACAGGGTCAGTGATAACATCTTCAAGATTGTATTCCGTGCCTTTCACCACAACAACGTGATTGCTTGTTGAATTGTAGTCGGTGCCGGTAGTTCCGTAGTAGGTGTAGAACTCAGATGAAGTGTTGTCAGTATCGTCATTTTTATTGACTTCGGGGGCTATATCAGTAGCTTTTCGCGGAGCACTTGCTTGTGTGGTTTCAGCTTGCTCTTGCACGTAGAATGTGCCAGAGAGATTGCCGTCGTATACCAATTTGTATTCGCCGTCGCTTCCGCCGTCAAATTTCAACGGAGTGGGGATTTTGTTGCCAACAAGATATAGATCCAAATTCTCGTTTTCGTGTTCGAAAATGGCTTCGATATCCATGTCTTTTGATGCTTTAATGTATGTGCCGTTGTCAACTTCTTCGCCATTCACGTAGATGGCAACAAGTTTGTAGTGTTTGTGAGGCTCGGCAAAAACATAGAAATCTTGATTGTTTGAAGCTTTGTAAATATCGCCGTATGTGAGAGCATAGCGTGTGCCGTTCTCGTAGTGTTGCACGTGGAGAGAGCCTCCGGTGGGTTTCTCGGCTTTCACGCTGATGTTGTGAATTGTTTTCGGGAAATCGCCGTCAGTAAGCATTGCCGAAGCTATGTGCCCGTTGCCTGAAATGTCTTGGAAACATTTGTTGCTGTATGAGGCAAAGTCGTAAGCGGCAATCAAAGCGTGACCATCAAGCGGGAATCCAGAGTTCATGTCTTCAACGACTGCACTAGCAGAAAGCTCATCTTTGTAGATGCGCAAATCATCGATGTTTCCGTCAAAAATGTCATCGGATGAAGGCCTTGATTTATAGGTGACTCCGTCTAAATACCATTTGTATCTGTTACCGATAAGAAGGTCGCCAAGCATGGTAATTAATTCGCCTTTAGCTGAG
>CAZGAN010000036.1:0-12725 GCA_964523655.1 uncultured Bacteroides sp. | reverse complement strand
TTGATGCGAGCAGTAATGGTGATTGATTCGTTTGCTTTTACGCTCATCTCGTCAAAAGCGGGCACTGCCAAATAATTTTTGCCGGAGCAAGCAAGGCTGCCGTCAAACTCAGTTTCTTCTGCCTCATTTTCTTCATCTTTAGTGAAGTAGTAGAAGTTCATGTTGAAACCGTTTGACTCGCTTCCTTCTTCAACGAAGCAACCAATTGAGTTGTCATCAATTTTAATTAGTGAAGAGTAGCGTGAATCGCCTTCGCAAACAGTGGTTAGTTTGTTCCAGTGAACACCTTTATCGCCGGAGCCAAATATTGAAACGTTTTTGTATGATGATGAATTGTTTGGAATGCTCAGCAACAAGTAGTCTACTCCGCTTGTCCCAACGTTAATTAAATCACCGTTAGCGCCATATTGTGTAACTGTTGAATTTGATGCTGCAGCTTCGGTCCAAGTAATGCCATCATCAGAGAAACTGAATCGTTGGTCGCCTGATGTGCGAATACTCATCACATAAGAACCATCGGCAAGTTGTGCAATCTTTGACTCATTGCCATCGCTGCTGAGAGGAGCGCTGGTATATGAATCTTTGTTTAAAATGCTCCAATTTTCGCCTCCGTCAGAAGAACAGATAACCACCTCAACGGCTATATCACTTAAAGATGTTAGTCCAGGTCTGATTTTAGTGTTGAGAACAGCCATAATTCTGCCGTCTTTGGTATAAAGCATATTTCCTGAGGCGACAAAGCCTGTAACCCAATTTGAGATATTTTTAGAGAATTGTGATGTAATCTCTTTTGGTGTAGACCATGTTTTACCGTCTTCACTTGTCGTGACGTAAATTTGAGCTTGAGATGATTTTGAAGAGTTGAAGCTATACTTTGCAGCAAAGACGCAAACAATTTTTTTGTGTGCTTCATCATAAACCACAGCAGCGTCGCCATAGCAAGAATTAGGGCTTGGAAGTGTGTATCTTTCACTCCAAGTCCAGTCGCCGTTAGCATCTTGAGTGCCTATCTTCGCAACAAGCTTGATGCTTGAATTGTCTCCCAAATCGCTTTTACTGCTTCCACGGTCGTCGCAGATAGCTACGAGATTGCCATCTGCGTTGTGAGTAATAGCAGGGATGCGATAAAATTTTGAGCCGTTTTCATTGATTGAAAAAACGGTGCTACTCGTCACCTTCGCTAACACCGGGGGTGCAGTGAGGAGTGCCATACATGTGGCAACATACGTAAATAGTTTTTTCATAAGGACTGATAAATATGTGAATTAAAGGATTTAATTAACAAGTAAGTATAAGTATGCACGTGAATAACAGAGTGTGAATCATAAGGTGCAATTTGATTGCAAATATATTACATTAATTTACCATTAACAACACAATAATAATTTTGTAACAAGAGTTTAACCGAGTTGTAACACAATAGTTGCGCGTACCGGAAAATTTGAGTAATTTTGCTGCATGATAAGCTACTTGCAAATAGAGAATCTGACAAAAAGCTACGGCGACCGTATGCTTTTCAGCGATGTGACCTTCGGCGTGAACGAAGGCGACAAAATAGGTGTGATTGCTAAAAACGGCACAGGAAAATCAACTATGCTGCGCATCATTGCGGGGCGTGAGAGCCAGGACAGCGGCACGGTGACGTTCAGAAACGGCATACATGTTGCCATGCTCGACCAAGAGCCACAGTTTGCCACTGCTTGCACAGCTGCAACAGCAGCTCCCGAGCTTGAGGGACATGCCGACCGTCAAACTCTCTATAGCCGTCTGCTCACACAAATGGGCTTGCTCTCTGAAATAGATAAGCCTATAGAAAAATTATCGGGCGGACAACGCAAGCGCGTGGCTTTGGCGCGCGCAATTGCCTCAGAGCCAGATATGATTATACTCGATGAGCCCACCAACCACCTCGACATTAAAACCATTGAGTGGCTCGAAGGTTACTTGCGCCGCTCACGTGTGACTTTGCTCATGGTGACTCACGACCGCTATTTCCTTGACCGCGTGTGCAATAAAATCATAGAAATTGACCGTCAAAGCATTTTTACATACGAGGGCAACTATGACTACTATTTGCGACGTCGAGCCGAACGCATTGAGGCTATGAGTGCCGAGCTTGCCAAAGTGCGCAACACCTTGCGCAAAGAGCAAGACTGGATGAGCCGTCAACCGCAAGCTCGCGCCGGTAAAGCTAAATTTCGCATCGACCAATTCTATGACTTGAAAGAGCGCTCACACATAAATCTTACCGAGAAGTCAGTGCGGCTGCATGGCAATTCAACCTATATCGGCAACAAAATATTTGAAGCCGAACACATCAGCAAACGCTTTGGTGACAAAGTGATACTCAACGATTTCAACTACATATTCGCTCGCTATGAGAAAGTGGGCATTGTAGGCGAAAACGGTGTGGGCAAGTCAACGTTCATAAAAATGCTGCAAGGTTTGGTAGCACCCGATTCAGGTCATTTCGATGTTGGCGAAACAGTGAAATTCGGCTACTATAGCCAAGATGGCATCAGCTTTAATCGCAATCAGAAAGTGATTGACGCGGTGACTGCGATAGCTGAAGATATTGAGCTGACTGACGGTGTGCGCGTAACACCCATGCAATTTCTGCAGCATTTCTTGTTTAGCGTAGCCGACCAGCAAAAATACATACACACACTCAGTGGCGGCGAATTGTGTCGCTTGCACCTCGCAACAGTGCTGATGCGTCGTCCCAACTTCTTGATTCTCGACGAGCCCACTAACGACCTCGACATCGTCACACTCGGCATACTTGAAGAGTATCTTTGCTCATTCAAAGGCTGCGTCATAATAATCAGCCACGACCGCTTCTTCCTCGATAGCATTGTTGACCATCTGTTTGTGATGGAAGGCGATGGCGTGGTGAAAGATTTCCCCGGCAACTACACTGAGTATCGCGACTATTGCGCCTCGCTCAAAGCTGCCGAAGCTCCGAAACAGCCCACTCAATCAGCACCCGAAAAAACAAAGCAAACTCTCGAGCGTAAAGCAAAACTCACGTTCAAAGAACGTAAGGAATTTGATGCCTTGACCGAAGAAATAGATGCTTTGACTGCCGAGAAACAAGCTCTAGAAGCCGTGTTTAATAGCGGCGAAACAGTGGCTGATATAGCCGAAAAATCGCAACGATACAACGAAATAAACTCACTACTCGACGAAAAAGAAATGCGTTGGCTCGAACTCAGCGAAAAAGCGTGAGGGTGGGGCGGTGTTACGAAAGTGTTAAAATACACTGATTTTACGAGAGAACTGCCGCTTAGGTGCGTATCATTGCAATTTTTTTGCTAACTTTGTCCGTCTCTTAGCATACAAATCTATATAGCAAAAAAATAGAAACAATTTTTTATTTGCAGATGAAAAAATATATACTTCCGCTTACACTCGCACTCACAGCTAGTCTTAATGTGAATGCTGAGTCAAAATTGGATGGTAACGCTAAGGCGCTCATTAACTGCTACAAACAAATGCAACTTGAGCCCTCTGCTAAATTGGCTTTGCCTTTCAATTTACCTGTACAGCTCGACCCCAGATCGCGCGCCGAACAAACAGCCACCGTATTCGTGACTTTGGAAGATGGTGCCAGCGCTGACGACATCGCTGCTCAAGGCTTCGTTATCAAAGCACAAGCAGGCAAAATCGTTATTGCTGAAGGCTCTCTGGACGATATTATTGTTTTGGGCGAAAATCCTAATGTCAAAAACATCTCTTTTGGAGGTGAAGCTCAACCATTGTTGAAACAAGCACGCGCTCTTATCGGTGAAGACGATATACACAACGGTGCTAACGGCTTGTCTCAATCTTACACCGGTAAAAATGTGATTTGTGGTGTCTACGATGTAGGTGTTGATCCTAATCACCCCAACTTCTTGACTCGCGACAAAAGCGAAAATCGTATTAAACGCGTGTGGTACTTTCCCAGCAACGACGGTAACTACGTTGAAAAAGCCACCACTGCCGACATTGCCGCTTTTGACACCGACTCTAAATCTGAATCTCACGGCACACACACCCTTGGTTGTATGACCGGTTCTAACAATGAGCAATCATCTAGCTCAAGCCAATACGGTTACGTGAAAGATGATGGCAACATTGGTGTTTACGGTGGTACACTCTCTAAAGGCAAAAACCCATACTATGGCATGGCTTACGATTCTGAAATCGTGCTTGGTTGCGGTGGTCTTTATGACAACAACTCAACCATTGCCGTAAGCAAAATGATTGATTATGCGAAAGCTCAAGGCAAGCCGTTGGTAGTTAGCCTTTCTATCGGTTCTACTATCGGTTCGCACGACGAATACGACACATTCTCAAGCTACCTCGATGAGCTCGGTAAAGATGCTATCATCTGTATCGCTGCCGGTAACGAAGGCGCTGATGATTTGTCTCTTGTGAAAACACTAACTTCTTCTGATAACGAACTCAAAACGTTTATCAGCATTGGTAGCTCTTCTACAGCCGGTCGTGTTGATGTCTATTCAAACAATAGCACAAGCTTCACATTCACTCCGGTTATCTACGACAAATCAACTAAAGAAATTGTATGGGAATACCCCATCACTTCTGTAGGCAATACCACTATCGCTACCAGCGAGTATAGCGGCGTAAATGCTAAGCCCGCTGCTTTCCAAAACGCATTCCAAACAAGTTATTTGAACATCACTGTTGATGATCATAGTTCAACCAGCAAACGTTACGGTGTGAGCATGTCATATTCTTTGCAATATAACACCAGCACCAACAACCGCAAAACTCAAGTTTTAGGTTTCATTGTTAAAGGAACTGCCGGTCAACGCTTGGAATGTTCAAACTACAACAGTGGTGGCGCTTCTCTCACCAGCAACAATGTTGAAGGTTGGGACGTGCCAAACTCTGATTTCTCTATCAGCTCTATGGCTTGCGGTAAAAACGTGATTGTAGTTGGTGCTTACAACAGTGCTACTAAAGCTCCCGTATTCACCAAAATTGGTACAACAACATCGTCAGTTGGCTATCAATCTTACACCGGTCAATACGAAACAGGCAAAATATCACCCTTCTCTAGCTATGGTGAGCTCTATGATGGCCGCAAATTGCCGCACATCTGCTCTCCCGGTACCGGTATCATCTCATCAGTTAACTCATACCAAACTATCTATGGCGAATTAACTGACCAAAACTACCTTCCCTCTGCTTACTATACCTACAATGGTAAAAAATACTATTGGGCAGCTATGGACGGTACCTCTATGGCTACACCTATTGTTGCCGGTGCTATTGCTACTTGGGTTGAAGCTTATCCGCAACTCACCGTGCAAGAAGCTCTTGCTGCTATTCAAGAAACAGCCATCACTGACGACAACACAGCCTCTACAGGTAAAAGCTGTCAATGGGGTGCCGGTAAGTTTAACGCTATCGGTGGTCTTAAGAAAATACTCGGTTTGAACAGCGTTTCAAACATCACAGTTGATAAAGACAACGTACTCGTTAACGGCAAAGGTAACAACGTATACGAAGCATTTGTTGCCGGCGCTGACCAAGTGAACGCTCAGCTCTACAACATCTCAGGCCAATTAGTAGCAAACGTTTCTGCTAAAGGCGAACAAGTAGACATTGACGCTTCTAACCTCACTAAAGGTATTTATATTTTGAAAGTCAACGGTAAATACAGCCAACGCATAGCTGTTAAATAAGCCGACTAGAAAATAAAACCTAAATTCGATGCCCGGCTACTCTTTGGTGCCGGGCATCTTAATTTTTTAATCCATGATGAAAAAACATATCATCTTACTTATTATTGGTTTAGCTAGCGGATGCGCTGCCGCTCACAATTTAGATAACATTTCTCGCGCATGCCTTAATGCTCCGCTACGAAAAGCTCACTTAGCCGCTAAATCTGATAACTCGCAATATAAGTATTACCCGCTATTGCTAGAGATTAATAGCGAGGATGCTATTGATGTGCTCAATAATAGCGGTGCTGTGATATATTATCGTCGTGCAAATTTTGTGCTTGCCACTGTGCCCGTAGAGGCTATTCCCGAGCTTGATAATTTGGCAAGCATAAGCCGCGCATCTATTGCCCGAAAAACTACTCTTACCACCGATGTTGCTCGCAGTTTCTCAAACATTGATGCCGTGCACACTCCCGGCAGTGCCGATATTGCCGGCTATGACGGCACCGGTGTTGTTACCGGTATTTGTGACACCGGTTTCGACCCGAACCATGTTGCTTTTAAAGACCGATTGCTAATGATGTCGAAATACGATGAGTACAATGCAAAGCGCTCGGTTTATGCTCCTAATTCGTCGCTTGAAACATCGTCTACATTCCCAACTATCGACACTCATGAAGAAACTCATGCCACGCACACCACAAACATCATGGCGGGCGGACGCGAAAATAATCCTTATTATGGCGCAGCTCCGGGCTCTGACTTAGTGGTCTCAACGAGTTCACTCACCGAGATGGGCTTGTTGTGCGGCATTGAAGATGCTATTGCTTTTGGCAAAGAACGCAACGAGCCGGTAGTGGTAAACCTTTCGGTTAGCTCGTCAACAGGCCCTCATGACGGCACCGATATTACTTCCGAGTACCTCAACCTTGTGGGCAAAGAAGCTATAATCTGTTTTTCTGCCGGAAATAGCGGTGCACAAAGCTACAGCATACAACACGATTTTGCCAACGATGACGAAACTTTTGGCTCCATGATTGAATCGTCAGTGACATGGAGTGGATATGATATACAAGGTGCTATTGATTTGTGGTCAGGCGATGCAAATACGTTTGAAGTGCAACTTGTGGCTTATGACCAAGTAGATAAAAAATTCGTTTATGAAAGCGAGTGGATTGCCGGCTCGTCAGATGATGGCTATTTCACTCTCGAAAATGGCGATAACGAGGTGTGGGACACTAACTTCCCTAATAGTTATATCTCTGTCTCTTTTGGCACAGATAAACGCAACGGGCGCTATAATGTGTCGCTATATTACGAAATAAATCCCGTTGAAGACTTACCCGGTGGTAATCACTGGGCTCGATATATTTGCGGCTGGCGCACTCGCGCTAAAGCCGGAACTCACATTGACGGATACACCGATGGCGTCTACTCTTTTTTTAGAAAATATGGCGTGGAAGGTATGTCTCAAGGCAATGCGCTTCAGTCGATAAGCAATCTTTGCTGCGCTGAAAACGTAATCTCGGTAGGCTCTTGCAACTCACGAAATAAAGTGCCTGTTGAGGGCGATTTCGATGAGGTGTACACTCTTGAGCCGGGCACAGTTTCGTCGTGGAGCTCGTATGGCACACTTATTAACGGGAAAGTGTTGCCCGATATTTGTGCACCGGGCAACATGGTTGTCTCAGCCATTAATAGTGAGTTTGAAGAGCTATATCCAAACGTATTCACCGTTGCTCATTCTGCCGAGATTGACGGCAAAAAGCACTATTGGGCAGCATGGCGTGGCACGTCAATGTCGTCGCCGTTAGTAGCCGGCATAATTGCTCTTTGGCTGCAAGCCGACCCTCAGCTCACCGTGCAAGAAGCAAGAAAAATAATGCAAACAACAGCCCAAACTGACTATACTGACATCACCGACCCTCACTGGGGTAGCTCCGGTTGCATTGATGCCTATGCCGGATTAAAATATTTACTCAATAGTGGTGTCAATAATATTAAAATATCCGACCCGATTTTTACTGTCAGCAATCGCCAAATTATTTCGACTGCGCCGGTGCAAATTTTTGATGCCCAGGGCCATGCGTATGATAGTAGTAATGCTCTCGCTCCGGGATTATACATTGTGAAGGCCGGTGTTCAATCGCGCAAAGTTGTAATAAAATAGCAGAAACTGCTTTTTATGACACAATTATTCATGTTTGCAAAAAAATTGTATGATACGAGCAAAAGATGTATCTTTGTAGATGTAAACTCAAATAACAACTAGATATATGAAAAATCTCGTTACACGCTCAATTTCGGGTGTTGTGTACATTGCTCTGATTATCGGAGCTTTGTATCTCGGCGGATGGTGGTGGTTTGCCCTCACCGGCATATTTACCGTTGTCGCTACGCTCGAATATCAAAACATACAAGCTAAACGCAACGGAGGCGAAATGTGTCTGTTCACCCGCGCTCTCGACCTCGCCGGTGCTTTGATGGTTTGGGCTATTGCTCCCATTTTTGAAGAATTTAGTCTCAGCGTATTTTTCGCCATTTTGTTAATGATGATGATTTATGTGCTTGCACGAGTGTCGTTGTCGTTGAAACAAACTGATGGTGATGCCGTGGCATCGGTCACTTCGTCTATCTTCGGAGTGCTATATGTTGCTGCCCCACTTTCGCTGATAAACTTCGCTATGAGCGCTGACGAGCGTGCAGCAGGCGCTATTCTTTGGATGTTCGCTCTCATTTGGATTAACGATACCGGTGCATACTGTGTGGGCTCAACACTGGGCAAACACCGTCTTTGCGAGCGTCTTTCTCCCAAGAAAAGTTGGGAAGGCTTTTGGGGCGGCATGGTATTTTGCATCATAGCATCAGTGATTTATGCTGTTATCACAAACTCAAATGTTGCATACAGCGCTTTGTTTGGCGCATTGGTTAGCGTGTTTGCAACATGGGGCGATTTGTTTGAGTCAATGCTTAAACGCTCTGCCGGAGTGAAAGATGCCGGAAACATTATTCCCGGTCACGGTGGTGTGCTTGATCGCATTGATTCGTTGCTGTTCGTTGCTCCAATGGCAACAATATTTGCTGCTTTATTGTTAATTTAATGATTTAAGATTATTAGAATTAAGTTAATTTTCTTATCTTTGCTAAGTATAAATATATAAAACAGATTTAACATTAAAATCTAATTATAAAACACCCTGTTTTTATGGAAAATAAGGAACTATTGCAAGAAGTTACAGCAAAAGCCAATCGCTGGCTCAGCGCTGACTACGACGCAGAAACTCGCGCCGATGTAGAACGTATGCTCAACGCCGACGACAAAACCGACCTCATCGAGTCGTTCTACAAAGACCTCGAATTTGGTACCGGTGGATTACGTGGCATCATGGGCACCGGCTCTAACCGCATGAACAAATACACTGTAGGCGCCGCAACACAAGGCTTGGCTAACTACTTGAAAGAAGCTTTCGCTGACCTCGAACAGATCAGCGTGGTTGTTGGTCACGATGTGCGCAACAACTCTCGTTTCTTCGCTGAAACCGTTGCTAACATCTTCTCTGCTAACGGCATCAAAGTTTATTTGTTTGAAAGCTTCCGCCCAACTCCCGAATTGTCATTTGCTATTCGTCACCTCGGTTGCCAAAGTGGTGTGAATATCACAGCATCTCACAACCCCAAAGAATATAACGGCTACAAAGCATATTGGGCTGACGGTGCTCAAGTTCTCGCTCCCCACGATAAAAATATTATCGACAACGTGAACCGCATCACCAGCGTAGCCGACATCAAATTTGAAGGTAACAAAGACCTCATCCAAATCATCGGTGAAGATGTTGACAACGCTTTCCTCACCGCTGTAAAAGGTTTGTCTCTTGACCCCGAAGTTATCAAACGTCACGCCGACCTCAAAATTGTTTACACTCCGATTCACGGCACAGGCGTGAAAATGGTGCCCGATTCTCTCAAAAACTACGGCTTCACCAACATCATCCACGTGCCCGAACAAGATGTGCCTTCAGGTGACTTCCCCACAGTTGTTTCTCCCAACCCCGAAGTGCCTTCAGCTATGGCTATGGCTATCGCTAAAGCTAAAGAAACCAACGCTGACGTTATCTTCGCTTCTGACCCCGATGCTGACCGTATTGGCTGCGTAGCACGCGACAGCAACGGCGAATATATACTTCTCAACGGTAACCAAATAGTGATGATTCTTCTCAACTACCTCATCACACGCTACCGCGAAATGGGTAAACTCACCGGCAACGAATACGTTGTTAAAACTATCGTTACAACCGAAGCTATCAAAGCTATTGCCGACAACCAAGGCATGAAAATGTACGACTGCTACACCGGATTTAAATGGATTGCTCACGTTATCCGCGAAAATGAAGGCAAAGCTACTTACGTTGGCGGTGGTGAAGAAAGCTATGGTTTCCTCGCTGAAGACTTTGCTCGCGACAAAGACTCAGTTTCTGCTATCTCACTCATGGCTGAAATTGCTGCTTGGGCTCGCGACCGCGGCATGACATACATGGATATGCTCAAAGAAATTTACCTCAAAAACGGCTTCAGCCACGAAGAAGGTATCTCTGTTGTTCGTCCCGGCAAAACCGGTGCTGACGAAATCAAGCAAATGATGGTTAACTTCCGCGCTAACCCGCCCAAATCTCTTGGTGGCAGCGAAATCGTTACAATCAAAGATTACGATTCACTCGTTTGCAAAGACCTTGTTAACGGCACCGAAAGCAAACTTGATTTCCCAACAACTTCAAACGTGCTCCAATACTTCACCGCTGACGGCTCGAAAGTTTCTGTTCGCCCCTCAGGCACAGAGCCCAAAATCAAATTCTATGTTGAAGTTAAAGGCAATATGACTTCTGTTGACCAATACGAAGCATGCAACAAAGCTGCTGCTGAAAAAGTAGAGCTCATCAAGAAAGACCTCGGCATCTAACATATAAATGCCTCAATTTATAAAAGCTCGTCCACTTCGGACGGGCTTTTTTTGCGCTTTAAGTACTCGGAAAACGCATTGAGTGTACATTTTATGTATATACTTTTTGTTTGGGCGTGCGGATTGTTGATTTTTTTTGTAATTTTGTCACCAATATGCGAAAGATCATTATCATTACAATAATTGCCGTTACAGCCATGGGCTTGTGGGGCAAAGAAGAAACAACTACTGTGACTCCAACGGCTTGGACTGTGCTATCGCCGCTGGGTTTGCATGAACCTGCCGTGGTTGACACTATGATGCTTAACTACTCTCGACAATCTGTGCCGTCAGAAGTGAGCGATGCTTGGGCGTGTACAGGTAATCTTGGCGCTGAAGGCACCAACAAAATTTGGCTCAACCATTCTACACAAAGTAATTTCTTCTTTCGTGATGCTCTCTCGGCTTGGATTCCGTCATTGGAAACAATGAAATTCTACAACACGGGTATTCCTATGACTCTTTTGTCATACAACACCTCAGGTGGTAAACAAAACGCTCAAGACCGCTTGAATGGCGTGTTTAACGGAAATATCAATAAGCGAGCTCAGGTTGGCGCGTTGCTCGACTATCTATACTCAAAAGGCTCTTACAACTATCAAGCCACAAAAGACTTGACTTGGGGCTTTAACGGCTCTTACATTGGCGAACGCTTTGAATTTCAAGGCTTCTACAATCACTACAACATGCTCAACAAAGAGAATGGCGGCATCACCAATGACCTCTATATTACCGACCCTGCAAAATTGCAAGGTGGTGTGAGCAGCATCAATGCAAAATCAATACCAACAAATCTTTCAAACGCTCACTCTCGCGTGGTTGGTGGCGAATTATTTCTCAATAGCCGATATAAAGTTGGTTATTGGCACGAGGATAAAGAAAATGATTCAATTGTAAAACGCACATACGTGCCCGTTTCTTCGTTTATCTGGTCTCTTCATCTGCAACACGCTCGTCACGTGTTTTCCGACCCCGATGCGTCTGAAACAGAGTCTTTCTTTGAAAATACATACCTCAATCCCGAGGAAACTTACGATAAAACATCATACTACGCACTCACAAACACCTTCGGCATATCAATGATTGAAGGGTTTCACAAGTACGCGAAATTCGGTTTGGCTGCATACATCAAGCACCAATTGCGCAAATACACACAAACAGCCGACACTCTCGACCTCAGCGAATACACAATGAGCGATTATCCCGAGGGATTCACCTCTATAGCCAATACTACCACTCAAAATCTAGCTTGGGTTGGCGCTCAGCTCACAAAGCAGCATGGCTCGGTGCTCACCTATGAGGCTACCGCTCAATTAGGCATTGTAGGCCCTGCTGCCGGCGATGTGCACGTTGACGGTACAATCACCACTCGCTTTAAATTGCTGGGCGATACGGTGGCTATTAACGCTTATGCGAACTTCAACAATGAGCATGCTCCGTTTTTGATGAATGAATATCGTTCAAATCACTTTGTTTGGAAAAACGATTTCGGCAAAGAGCGAACATTTAAAATTGGTGGACGACTGCTATTCCCTCGCACCGGCACTCGCATCAATGTTGGCGTTGAAAATATACAAAACCACATATATTTTGGCAGCGATTTCACCCCCGTGCAACACGGTGGCAGTGTGCAAGTATTCTCTGCTCAACTCGAACAAAACTTCAGAGTTGGTGTGCTCAATTGGGATAATCGTGTGACATATCAAACATCAGGCGATGAATCTGTGATAGCTTTACCAAAACTCGCTGTCTATTCAAATTTGTATCTATTATTCCACATTGCAACACTAAAAATGCAATTTGGTGTTGATTGCGATTACTACACTAACTACTACGCTCCGTATTACCAACCTGCAACAATGTCGTTTGCTAATCAGCAAGAAATTAAAGTTGGTAATTACCCCTTCATGAACGTTTACGCTAATATGAAACTTAGCAAAGCTCGATTCTTTGTTATGTTCTCTCACGTAAACCAAGGTCTAACAGGCAAAAACTATTTCTCTTTGCCGCACTATCCGCTCAATCCCCGACGCTTCCAAATTGGTGTTTCT
>CAZGAN010000035.1:0-15905 GCA_964523655.1 uncultured Bacteroides sp. | reverse complement strand
TGCAAAGGTACGCATAAACCGCGAAAAGAGAAAGCACAAGTATATTATTTAGGGGCAGAATAAACAAAACGGCGTTTCAATTGTTATGAGCATATCTACAAAAACATACAAATTAAACCTATATTCACAAAAGAAAACTATTATGGAAAACGCCGTATTTCAGGCAAATTTGATGTCGATACAAGGGAATTTGCTGAATTTTGCGTATATGCTGACTTGCAATCGCGACGATGCGTATGATTTGCTTCAAGACACTACGTTGAAAGTGCTTGACAACGCAGACAAATACGTTGATAACGTGAACTTCAAAGGCTGGGTTTTTACGATTATGCGAAACATATTTATAAACAACTATCGACGGATAGTGAGAACAGCCACAGTTATAGATCACACCGAAGACTTGTTTCATTTAAACTTGCCACAGAACTCCGGATTTGACACACCTGACGGATCAATTGCCGTGATAGAAATTACGACCGTAATTAATTCATTCACTGATGAATATCGCATACCTTTTTCTATGCATGTTGCGGGATACAAATATGCAGAGATTGCAGAGGAGATGCACCTACCTCTTGGCACGGTGAAAAGCCGAATATTTTTTGCTCGACAACGATTACAAAAAATGCTAGACGGATATCAATCATGAACAGCACACACAAGAGATTTGTTTTCGCGTTACACATAGCAGTCCTAGTGGCTGCTGTTGTGCTTATTGTAATGATCTCAGCCGACACTTTTCGCAATGTGTCGTTTGTAGATGATCAACGCTATTTGGATGCACAATTTTGGATTTGTTTGCTATTTATAGCCGATATAATAGTTGAATTTTTTATATCTCCGCGAAAAATTGGATATATTTGTTCGCATATCTTTTTTCTTATACTTTCTATACCATACCTAAATATATTACACTATTATGACGTGCAGGTATCAGGTGAACTACAATACTTGATACGCTTTATCCCGATGCTTAGAGCGGCATACGTACTGTCGATGGTGACCGGATCGCTGACTGGTAACCGCATTTCAAGTTTATTTAAGGCATACGTTGCCCTACTCATTGTGGTATTATATTTTTCGAGTATGATGTTTTACGTTGAAGAGCACCGACTCAACCCCGACATAACCGGCTATGCGGATGCCTTGTGGTGGGCAGTTATGTGCATGACAACAGCCGGCAGCTATATCGGAGAATACACGGTAACCGGTAAAGTGCTATCTGTAATTTTATCGGGAGGTGGATTGATACTCTTCCCAGTGTTTACAGTATATATCACAAGCGCAGTAGCGCACAAGCAAGCCGACTAATTGCCGTATTTTTTCCACAACGGAACGAAAACGATGATACCGGAAGCGATAATAGCAAAGATGGTGAAGAAATTGAGCACTGCATGAGTAAGGATGTAGCCAACCAAGAGAAGCCACAATATGCCAATAATTACGAATCTAAAAATATTTTCCTTTTTCATTTTATGAGATAATTTGCTTGCAAATCTACGAAAAAATTCTAAATTTGCAGAAGTATTTAAACAAAACAAATGCGGCTACTCATCGCAAGCGACCGCACTTTTAACCTATGATTCACTTATTATTGTTGTTGCTCATGTAAATTGCACTACAAAATTACAAAAAAAGAAAAGCGAAAACAATAGATGCAATACAATATAACTTTATTTAACTTAATATTTGTTAAGCTTTTATATATTATTGTTAATATTTAACTTTCAAAATGAGTCAAATATTGAGTATCAGAGCATTAAATAGTTAAAAATAAAGATTAAAATATTGCAATATGAAAGCAAATTAATTTAATTAAAATATTTTGGTAAATAGAGTGTATATGTTCTCAAAAATATGTACTTTTGTGTAGTAATGTATCTAAACACAACTAAAACCATTCAATCATGAGATTAATTATTGAGAAAAACTACGATGAAGTATCGCAATGGGCTGCTAATTATGTAGCTGCACGTATCAATGAGGCAAACCCCACAGCAGAACATCCGTTTGTGCTCGGTTGTCCTACCGGAAGCTCACCGCTCGGCATGTATCGTGCGCTCATCAAACTCAACAAAGAAGGTAAAGTATCGTTCAAAAATGTTGTAACATTTAATATGGACGAATATTGTGGCATACCTCGCGATCATGAGCAAAGCTATTACACATTTATGTGGACTAACTTCTTCAATCAAATTGACATTTTGCCGGAGAACGTAAACATACTTAACGGCAACGCTGCTGACCCTGTGGAAGAATGTCGTCGTTATGAAGAAAAAATCGCATCATACGGAGGCATAGATTTGTTCCTTGGTGGTGTAGGTCCTGACGGACACATTGCATTCAACGAGCCGGGTTCTTCATTGACATCACGCACTCGCATGAAGACATTGACACAAGACACTATCATTGCAAACTCACGTTTCTTTAATAACGATGTAAACCTCGTGCCGAAGACAGCTCTAACAGTTGGTGTTGGCACAGTTACCAGTGCAAAAAGCGTATTGCTT
This sequence comes from uncultured Bacteroides sp., assembly GCA_964523655.1. Classification (GTDB taxonomy): domain Bacteria; phylum Bacteroidota; class Bacteroidia; order Bacteroidales; family Muribaculaceae; genus CAG-873. The sequence goes on along the minus strand of CAZGAN010000035.1, from coordinate 13,395 downwards.
ATTGTAAACGGCTACAACAAAGCACGTGCTTTGCAACACGGTGTTGAAGGTGGCATCAGCCAAATGTGGACAATTTCTGCATTGCAAATGCACCAAAAAGCAATAATCGTTGCTGACGAAGATGCTTGTGCAGAACTCAAAGTTTCAACATATCGTTATTTCAAAGATATCGAAGCTGCAAACCTTGACCCCACAACACAGCTCTAAGGTAAGATATACAATCAATAAAAAAGCGCGCTCAGAAAAATTTGAGCGCGCTTTTTATTGATTGTAATCAGAGCATATTTTTACATTTTACGTTCAGGATACAAATCGTTCCACCATTCCGGGCTATCTTGCAACCATTTAGCAAACCATGCCATTATGGTGTTGTGCCAAAGTATACGTTTTGGGTAATCACTGATGTAGTGGTTTTCACCGTCTACGCTGATAAATTCTACAGTTTTATTAAGCACTTTGAGTGCGTTAAATAATTGAATACTTTCACCAATAGGCACGTTTGTGTCAGCAGTGCCATGTAGAAGTAACAACGGAGTGTTGATTTTGTCGGCATTAAACAACGAGCCATGTTTTGTGTACAAATCGGGGTTATTCCATGGATAAGAGTCGGCTGCAGCGACAGCGCTGTAGCTGTATCCCCAGTATCCTTCACCCCAATAACTTGTCACGTTTGAAATACCGGCATGAGAGACAGCAGCGGCAAAAATTGGTGTCAATGTTTGAAGATATTGAGTCATGAAGCCGCCGTAGCTTGCACCGATACAGCCAATTTTATCTTTATTGACGAATGGATGCTCTTCAGCGAATTTAGTAACGCCCTCGATGATATCGTTGGCAGTGTAGTCGCCCCATGCATTTACGTGGCGAGCAGCAAATTCTTGGCCATATCCGGTTGTACCGCTTGGGTTAAGCACGTAGACCACGTAGTCGCGAGAGGCGAACAGTTGCGGAGAATAAGCGTGAGTGATTGTGCGCTGAGTGGGAAGTGTGCCACCATAATAATACACAATCATTGGATACTTTTTGTTAGCATCGAAATTTGGCGGATATATAACATTGCCGTCAATCACAGTACCATCAGAAGATGTGAATTTCCAGGGCTCAGCCTTGCCAAGCTCAATGTTAGCAAAACGTTCAGCTGATGGGTCACCAATCAAGGTGTTCTTCTTTGTTTTTAGGTCGAGCACATATCCTTTGCCGGCATATTCATAACCTTGGCCATTGTATGCGAGCACGTTTGGATTATATTCGCCTACGGATGCAGAACGAACTACATCAACATTTACAGGAAGTTTCTCGAATGTGCGAGTTTTAGGTGTATATACATAAACCGGCAAATAGAATCCATCTTGTGCAGTGAAATAGATTTTGCCATCGGCTTTATTCCAGCTCACATAGTTATCAATACAAGGGTCAAAGTCGCGAGTGATAGCATCAACATTGCCTGAAGCGCGGTCGAGTATGAACATCTGTATGTCATAATCGTTAGCAATCGGTTCTTTGCCTGTTTTTTGGCCTATTTTATTGAAAGCTGCAGCTGAACCGGTGAGGAGCACTTGCTTTTCATCGGGTGAGTAGTATGCACCGGTGATGAATTGCGGGCCTGTAGCGACAATAGTATCAGCTTTCATTGTATTTAAATCGAGCTCATATATTGTGCTTTCAATGAACGGGCGAACGGTTGATTTCTCGCTTGTTGTTGATACGAGTATTTTACTACCGTCTTTATTGATGTCGTTTAAAACAGTTGAGTGGTTACCGAAAGTGAGTTGTTCACTGAGCCCGGTTTCGGGGTCATACTTCATCAACCAAGAGCGAGTGCGTGTACCGGGAATGCGGTCTTCAGGAGATGCATATCTGCGAAGCGGGCCACTTTCTTTTATTCCTTCGTCGCTCTTACTGTAAATCAGATATTTGCCATCAGGACTCCAATCGAAACGGCTCTCGGGCACACATGTATAAGTGAGTGTCTGTTTTCCGGTTTTGGGGTCGATAAAATAGATATCATTGCCGTCTTTAGTTCTTGACACTAAGAACAAAGTGCTGCCGGTAGGCATCCATTTAGCCCACGAGTCAACGTTTTCATTGATAACTTTACCGGTTTTGAGGTCGGTTAAAGTTGCGTAGTAACGATTGTGCTTTGCATCTACATAGTCATAGTAGCGGGTGAGCAAATAGTGACCGTCAGGGCTTACTTCAACGCTATTAATGCGATGACCATACTCTGAGTCATCGAGATTGAAGCGGTGCTTCAAGTTTGAGCCGGAATAGAGAGTAATATTTTCGAAGCCTTTATCGGGCACGTATTCCACTTTTATTGTAGGTGTAACAGAATCGGTTGACTGTGACAATACTCTCACTGAGAGTTTGTAGTCACGTTCCGGTTCTAACCGTACTGAAGCCGAACGTTCAGACGATTTAGAAATAGAATCGCGTTCGACGCTTTCCTTTTTAGTTAGCTCTTTATCGTCAAGGAGAATAGCAAACGGCACTTGTGAAGTCACTTTAATCTGACCTTTTGCGAAACGCTCGGCTCGAATTTGAGTTTGTAGCACATGCAACAAGCCATCTTGTGTAGCCATGTCGAGCGTAATAACACCAGCAGTGTCTGCATCATAAATACTTGAATGTTTGAGTTGTTTAGCCATATTGGAGCTCAATAAACTGGTGGCTTTATATTTTTCGCCTTGTGGGTTTATTGAGTCATTCATGAATGGAGCTTTCACTTTAACCGACGTACCCCGCCAATCAGTGACAGCCGTGTCGGCACTAGCAGCAGCGGCTACCAAAGTTGCAGCAGCACCGATGAAAATTAGCTTCTTCATAAAAATCAATTATTTGTTTTATGTATTAATTTTAAAGTAAAATCGATTGAATGAAAACGGCCGAATCTTGATATTTATAACTTTTAAAAAGTGGCTATTAAATACGAAAGAGTTGCAACTATCTTCTCGCGCAAAGTTATATTATTTTTTTATTATACCCAAAATTATTTTGACAAAACAGCGCTAAAATTTAGTAAAACACAATGCAGTTGTTAACGAAATTGCTTAACTTTGTGGCATTACATTAATTAATACCGAAGTAAACAGAATATGAACCATTCACTTTATATCACATTAATAGCCGGAGCAATGACATTATCAGCATGCAGCACAAGCGCCAAAGAGAGCAAAACCGCTACAGATTCACTTCGTAGCGAACTTGAATATGCCGTTAATACGCACAAAGTTATGTACGGACATCATGACGACCCTGTGTATGGACACACGTGGGTTGGAGATGAAGGTCGCTCTGATGTGAAAGAAATAGTTGGAGACTATCCGGCAGTGATGAGCTGGGATTTAGGTGGACTTGAGCTAAACGACAGCTTAAATCTTGATGGTGTGTCGTTTGAGCGTATGCGCAAGGAAGTGGCTGCGCAAAATGCGCGTGGTGGCATTAATACTTTTAGCTGGCATTTACGCAATCCAGTAAACGGTGGCGATAGCTGGAATGTTGAAGATTCTCTCATAGTTCACAAAATAGCCACAGACCCGACTATAAGAGCAAAATATGACCAACAACTACACAATGTTGCAGCCTTTTTCAATTCATTAAAAGACGGTAACGGCAACAAGATAGCTGTCATCTTCAGGCCGTGGCACGAACACACCGGCAGTTGGTTTTGGTGGGGAAAGGATCATAGCACAGTTGAAGATTATAAATTTTTATGGCAAGAAATGCGCAGTGTGTTTGACGCTGACGGTGTTGACAATGTGTTATGGGCATACTCACCCGACAAGATACAGAATGAAACACAATACATGGAGCGCTATCCCGGAGATAAATACGTAGACATTTTAGGCGTTGACGTATACCATTTTGGTGGGAAAGAAGGTGTTGAGGCATACAAATCGAATGTTACAACAGCGCTCAATATAGTCAGCAAGCTTGCAAAAGAACACAATAAGATTCCGGCACTAACGGAAACGGGGCTAGAATCGCTGACAATTAGCGATTGGTACACGTCAATACTTTTGCCGACCATCAAACAAGCTCCTGCAATTAGCTATTTAGTGGTATGGAGAAATGCGCACGACAACCCCACTCACTTTTATGCTCCGTATAAAGGGCATGCGGCAGAGAAATCATTCATTGATTTTTACGACGATGAAATGACAATTTTTGCGAAAGGAGTGAAGTCAGCTAAATAGGCAATCATGCAAATTAGCAATAAATATTGCATTAAAGTAAAAAATATTGTAAGTTTGCATCAAAGAAACGCATCATGGCAAGACAAACTAAAAAACGCAAAGGTAAACTTGCAGTATTAGCGCTACGCATACAAAACAGAGTGATGCGTGTGTGGGAATATTGCAAAGATGGTGTGTGGAGCGACACCCGACACACATGGTGGATAAACATTATAAAGACACTGAATCTATCAGTTAAATCGTTTACCGACACCGGACTTCAGTCACAAGCTTGTGCGATGACTTATCGCACAACCCTGGCTCTTGTGCCAACTCTTGCATTGATATTTGCCATTGGACGCGGTTTTGGATTTCAATCAGTGCTACAAGATGAGCTGTATCAAATATTTCCCGGTCAGGGAGAAACTGTGGCACAAACCATGACTTTTGTTGACTCATACTTAAACCAATCGTCGGAAGGCATATTTGTTGGAGTTGGTGTTGTATTCTTGCTATGGACATTGATATCACTACTCAGTAACATAGAGTCAACTTTCAACTTAGTATGGGGAGTGAAGCAAGGCAGAAGCTTTTGGCGTAAGATAACAGACTACACGTCAATGCTTTTAATATTGCCCATATTGATGATTTGCGCGAGCGGTTTATCAATATTTCTATCATCGACATTGCAGCAAGCGTTTGACTTTGAGTTTATGACTCCGCTGCTCACGTTGACATTTCAACTTGCATCATGGGCATTCACATGGCTGTTTTTTGCTGCGATGTTCATATTGATTCCCAACACAAAAGTTAAAATACAAAATGCGCTCATCGCCGGAGTTATATCGGGTACAGGTTTCAGAATTTTACAATGGCTATTTGTCAATGGTCAATTGTATGTAACGAAATACAATGCCATATACGGTAGTTTTGCATTTTTGCCGTTATTGTTGATTTGGATACAGCTAACTTGGATGGTGTGCTTATGCGGTGCATTAATTTGCTATTCGTCGCAAAACATATTTTTATATGCGATGTCATCGCAAGTTAGCGAGATATCAAATAACTATCGCAGAAAAGTGACAGTTGCCATAGCAACAATAATAGTGCAACGATTTGTTGCGCAAAAAACGGCATTAACCGGATTGCAAATCACAGAGCGCACAGAAATACCGCCTCAGCTTACTAACGAAATCATAGATGATTTGACACGTGCAGGCATAATTGTGCGAGTAATCACTGATGAAAAGAAAGAAATATACGGTTATCAGCCGGCACTTGAGACATCGAAATTAACTCTAGGCTATCTTTTTAGCAAGCTAGACTTTAGTGGCCATAGCAATTTTGTGCCGGAGTTTTCGGAAAGATTTAAAAGCATTATCAAATCGGTTGATGAAGCATGCATAGCTTCAGACAACGTTGCCGACAAGATATTACTTAAGGACATTAACATTAAGGTATCATAAACCCTATAACAATAAATAAACAATGAAAAAAGCAATCGCAACAACTGCAGCTCCCGGAGCTATCGGACCTTACAGCCAAGCTATTGATGCCGGGGCATTTGTATACGCATCAGGACAACTTCCCATCAACCCCGAAACAGGAGAAATGCCCGAAGGCATTACAGCTCAAACCGCTCAATCATTAGCAAACGTGAAAGCGATTCTTGCAGAAGCAGGACTCAGCCTTGCTAATGTGGTAAAAACCACTGTATTTTTAGCAGACATGGGGGATTTCGCCGCAATGAACTCTATATATGCAGAAAACTTTGCAGCTCCCTACCCCGCACGTTCTGCTGTAGCAGTTAAAACATTACCTAAAAATGCATTAGTGGAAATCGAAGTTATTGCTGTGCGATAAACGCGAGAAAATCGGCAACGACGAAGGTGCTACCACCAACATAAATCATAGAGCTCTTGTCGGCATCGGCGAGAGCTTTTTTGTATCCATCAACGACATTGGAGAAAGTTTCGCCTTTTATGCCTGCCTTTGCTGCTTGGTTAGCCACATCGGTTGATTTTGCCGCACGCTGATTTGAAGGTTGCACAAAATAATATTTTGCAGTTGTTGGCATAAACTCCAAGATGTGAGTAATATCTTTGTCATTAACAAAACCAATGACGATATGCAAATCACAGTTCATTGATTTAAGTCGAGGGCCAAGATATTGCCATGCGCCGACATTGTGACCGGTATCGCAAATTGTTTTGGGGGAATCAGAGACCTTCATCCAACGACCAAGAAGACCGGTGAGGCTACAAACCTTGGCGAATCCGGTTTTTACAGATTGATCGGTTATATTAATGCCCCTATCAGCCAGCACATTTAACGCGCTCAATATGGTGCGAGCATTCAGCCATTGGCAACCGCCAACAAGTTCGCCACACACTTCTCCCCAGCGTTTTGTATCATACTTTATGTAATCGAGAGTGCTAGTGTAATTAACGAGCTGATTATCATCTTCAGCGAAGACTATTGGAGCACCTACCTCTTTTGCTTTATTTTCAAAAACTTCTCGCACGCCGTGGTTAGCCTCACCGATGACAACCGGTATATTTGATTTTATTATTCCTGCTTTTTCAGCAGCAATTTTTTCTTCGGTATCTCCAAGCAAAGCGATATGATCAAGAGAGATATTTGTAATTACACAAAGCTCAGGGGTAATAATGTTTGTGGTGTCTAAGCGACCGCCAAGTCCAACTTCAATAACAGCATAATCAACTTTTTCTCTAGCGAAATGCTCAAAAGCCATTATTGTGGTAAGTTCAAAAAACGAAGGGTCAACATTGGCATCTACATGCTGATACCGCTCAATAAAGTCGACCACCTGCTCTTTCGATATGGGCTCTCCGTTAACACGAATACGCTCACGAAAATCGAGGAGATGCGGTGATGTGTATAAGCCCACTTTATATCCGGCAGACTGAAGTACAGCTGCCAACGTGTGTGCGGTAGAGCCCTTACCATTGGTACCTCCAACATGTATTGATTTAAATTTGGTATGAGGATTGCCGAATGCTTCACTAAGGGCATAAGCAGTGTGAAGTCCCGGTTTATAAGCCGTAGCGCCTACATTGTGAAATGCTTGTAGGCGAGTGAACATATAATTGAGAGTTTCTTCGTAGTTCATTTTTCTAAAATATTATATAACCGGCTATTGCTGCCAAAAAGATTACAGCGATAGGATGTATTTTCGTGAAATAAACAATGCAAAAAGCGGCAACGCAAAGAGCTATGCTCCAACACACTTCATAAGTTTCAGAGCCAAAGTTTGCAGAATTCATCAACAACATTGCTGCTGATGCAATAAGGCCGACCACCACAGGGCGCAAGCCGGAGAACATGCCTTTAACTATAACAGAATCGCGGTGACGGTCTATCAAATGGCTAGTTTTAGCGACTAAAACGAACGATGGCAGAATAACCACCAATGTGCACAACATTGAGCCTAGCACTCCCCAATACCAACCGTCAAAGCCATTGGCTTGAGGCGCAACATATCCAATATACGTAGCAGAGTTGATGCCGATAGGGCCCGGGGTCATTTGCGAGATTGCGACGATATCTGTAAAAGTTTTTTCGGTAACCCAGCCCGGAGTTACTATTTCATTTTGAATTAGGGCAAGCATTGCATATCCACCACCAAACCCAAATAGACCGATAACAAGATAGCTAAACAGAAGACGCAAGAATATCATTTTGTTTCATCGGCCTCCTCACCTGATTTTGAATTACGAGCCACAGCTCTTTTTGCTATAAGTATGCCACCAATACCACCAATGGCAATCCAAAGAATTGGATTTGATAGTACAGGTAGTTTTGACCATATAAGTAGAGCAACAATGATTGGGATAAACACTGTTTTACTATTTAGTTTAGCGGCTTTTGCTGATGATATCACCGGTGCAACAATCAAAGCTACAACAGCAGGACGGATGCCCTTAAACACCTTAATAAGAATAGGATTGCTATTTATCAGCTCAGGTGTTAAGAAAATAGCAATAGCCAATATTATAAGGAATGATGGCATAATGGTTCCGGCAGCAGCGACAATACTTCCGCGGCGAGCACGAACTTTATCGCCAACCGCAACAGAAATATTAACAGCGAGGATGCCCGGCAACGACTGAGCAACAGCAAGTAAATCGAGGAAATCTTCACGCTCTATCCAATGATGGCGATCAACAATTTCGCGTTCAATAATTGAAATCATGGCCCAACCTCCACCAAAGGTGAAAGCGCCAATTTTAAAAAATGTAGAGAATAATTGCCACAATGAGGCGTTCATAATCAAGAATTAAATTAGTTTTTGCGGTGCAAAATTAATAAAAACCATCCGAACCGCGGTCTATTAACAGAAATATTTGTAATTTTGTTGCGGAAAAAATATTTACTAACAAATGAAGCAACCCAACGACCCCTCAGAAAGCGCGCTTAAACGATTTCAAAAGCGCCACCCCATACTCAACGCACTCATATTAGCGTTTCTTGCTGTGTGCGTATTTTTCTTTATCGCATTCAAATTTCTTGATTTGTGGACACACCACGGATCGACTTCAATAGTGCCCGATGTTAAAGGCTTGGTCTATGAGCAAGCTTGCGATGTGCTTGAAGAAGCGGATCTGAAAGTTGTGATTTCCGACTCAATTTACGATGACAAGAAAGCCCCCGGAGCAGTGGTTGAAGTGTGGCCGAAACCTGGAGCCGTGGTAAAGGCAGGTCGCGAAGTATATCTGACTATTGTATCATTTTCTCCGCGTCAAGTAGTAATCGACATACCCTTAACTGATATTTCAAGCCGTCAAGCGATAAGCTACTTGAACAATCACGGCATCACATCTATACAGATTTTGCGTGTTCCCTCGGAGTATCCCGACATGGTTGTAGCGGTTAAAGCGAATGGACAGTACGTCACCTTGGGAAGCCGCATACCCACAAATGCGACCGTAACGCTCGAAGTTGGACAAGTTGAGCAAGAAAGCGTCTCAACATCAAGCGACGATTTAGATGCTGCAATTGATTCGTTGATTACAGCAGACGGCACAGAAGAATTAGAAACAGACCCTATATATGAGTAAAGAAGGCGAAAACATCGACAACATTTCAACGGAATATGAGCTCGACACCTACGACAATGAGACTGCCGAAGAAGGTGGCACAGAGCTATACGAACACTTCCGATTTGTAGCCGATAAAGGTCAGCAACTACTCCGCGTTGACAAATTTTTAACCGAGCGTCTTCAAAACTCGAGTCGCAACCGCGTGCAGCAAGCTGCAGAAGCCGGATGCATATTAGTGAACGGCAAGGCAGTAAAGTCGAACTATCGAGTTAAACCCCTCGACGTGGTGCAACTTGTGATGGATAGACCTCGCTACGAATTTGAAATCGTTGCTGAAGATATACCTCTCAATATTGTATATGAAGATCAAGACGTGTTGGTTGTAAATAAGCCGGCAGGGCTTGTGGTGCACCCCGGACACGGCAACTGGACAGGAACGTTGGTAAATGCTTTGGCTTGGCACTTCCGCGACACGCCTGACTATGATGTCAACGACCCACGACTAGGACTAGTGCACCGAATAGATAAAGACACATCGGGGTTATTAGTGGTTGCAAAAACTCCGGATGCAAAAACGAATCTTGGTCGTCAATTCTACAACAAGACAACAAAGCGTGAATACATAGCTGTGGTATGGGGCGAACCTAACCCTCCGGCAGGTCGCATTGAAGGCAATATTGCCCGTTCAACAAAAGATCGTTTGCAAATGGAAGTATATCCGGCAGGAGGAGAGATAGGCAAACATGCCGTTACGCACTACACCACCATCGAGCCACTTGGGCACGTCACCGTAGTCAAATGTGTACTGGAAACCGGGCGTACACACCAGATAAGAGTACACATGCGTCACATCGGTCATACCCTTTTCAATGATTCACGATATGGCGGCGACAAGATATTGCGCGGAGAGCGTACATCAAACTACAAGCAATTTGTGGAGAACTGCATGGCAGTGTGTCCACGCCAAGCACTTCATGCCCGTACGCTTGGGTTCAAACATCCACGCACAGGAGAAGAAATGTTTTTTGAGGCGCCACTACCCGAAGATATGAGCCAACTTATTGAAAAATGGCGACGTTACGTGCAAGGTCGCAATGAAAACGTGTGACCATAGTTCAAAAATGAACAAATCATTTTTTGCCAGTGTTAGAAAATTATATTAACTTTGGCATATCAAACTAACAAACTAAAATTAGAGTCGGTAAAAATCCGACCATACATATAATGTCCGTTAACGAAAATCATACAATAATACCTGCTGAGTTAGCAGAGATAGCGCCATACGGCGAACATGAATTTCACGACAAGCTCGCATCTTTGGTTAAAGAGCCAGGGTTTGAGCATGCAGTGCGTTATGTGATGCCTGACGTAGATTATGAAGCATTCTGCAATCAATTGCTAAGCGTGAAATCGCAGAAGGAATTTCAAATAAAAGTGATGGGCGATTTTTTGACATTTTTGGAAAAGTCGACCACTGAAGGTGTCTCTGTTAGCGGATTGGAAAATATCGACAAGAATTCGAGTCACACTTTCTTATCAAATCACCGCGACATCGTGCTTGATGCATCGTTTTTGAATTTATGTATGTTGCGCAATGAATTGCCGGTGACACAAGTTGCGATAGGCAATAATTTGCTTATTTATGATTGGATTACCGACTTGGTAAAAATCAACCGCAGCTTCATAGTAAAGCGCGATGTAAAGAAACTTGAAGCGCTTGACGCAGCCAAAAAACTTTCGTCATACATACACTTTGCAGTCACACAGCAAAAAGAATCGGTGTGGATTGCACAACGCGAAGGCCGAGCAAAAGATTCAAACGATATGACACAAGAAAGTTTGATGAAGATGCTCTCATTTGCCGGAGATGGCGACACTCAAGCAAATTTGCTTGAGCTCAACATATTGCCCACATCCATTTCATACGAGTATGACCCTAACGACTACTTGAAAGTGCGTGAATTTCTGATGAAACGACGTGACCCAAACTTCAAAAAGAGTCAGCGCGACGATCTACTCAGCATGGAAACCGGTTTGCTCAAGCCCAAAGGTCGTGTGCATTTTCATATTGGCAAATGCATCAACGAAGAATACAGCAAATACACCTTTGCGAATCGCATTGAAGCGGTGCATCAAGTTTGTGCCGTTATCGACAAGTCAATACATCAAGGATATTATTTTTATCCATGCAATTATATTGCCTACGACGCGCTATATGAATGCAATAAATTTAGCGACAAGTATACAGCCGAAGATGTTGTAAAATTCAAAGAGTATGCTAACGCTCAGCTAAGCAAGGTTGAAGTAGACAACATCACAGACGACGAGCATGAATTCATGCACAAAATGCTATTAACCATGTACTCAAATCCGGTTAAGAATCAGCTTGCCGCGCAAGAATAAAAATTAACAAGAAACTCTCTTCTCACAATAATGCGCTTACCATACATAGTTCTTGCAATTTTACTGTTTGTAAATATTTTTATAGACGGTTATACGTTTATGGCCATACGCAGCTATCTGCGTAAAACCATTTGGAGTAAGATACATGCAATAATTGCCATCTTATCAACTATTGCGCTCATAGCTTTGATGCTTATGCCTGTCCGTTCCGGAGACGACAACGTAGTTCGAGTGGCAATGTGGACAGTATACACGCTGATAAGCTTATATCTGCCCAAATATCTGTTTGTGATATTTGACATACTTTCACGTGTGCCATTAATGTTTAAAGGTCAACAAAAGAAAGGCTTTAGCGTTGCCGGTGCAGTGATTGGATTCATACTATTTATAGTAATGTGGTGGGGAGCGTTAATCAATCGTTTTAATTCACAAATTGAATACGTTGTGATTGAGGATGCTCGACTACCAAAATCATTCAACAACTATAGCATAGTGCAAATATCTGATTTGCATTTGGGCACATACGGCAACGACACCACGTATATCAGCAAAATTGTTGACGAAGTAAATGAATTGAATGCTGACGTGATATTATTCACTGGCGACATTGTCAATCGCAATTCCAACGAGCTAAGACCGTTCACCAAAACATTGTCAAGACTTAAAGCGAAACATGGAGTATATTCCATTTTAGGCAATCACGATTATGGTGATTATGAAGATTGGGATACTCCAGCCGAGAAAGAAGCAAACATGCAAGCATTGAAAGACATGCAAGCTTCAATGGGATGGAAGATGCTCAACAACGCGCACGAGGCACTGACAATTGGCAATGATTCAATAATATTGATTGGAGTTGAAAACATAGGCGATGCGCCATTTCCAACATACGGAGATCTGAGCAAAGCTTATAGCACACCTAGCGACAATCAATATAAAATATTAATGAGCCATAATCCGGCACACTGGACTAACGATATAGAAAACAATAAAGCCAACAATATTGCTTTAACGCTTGCCGGACACACCCACGCTATGCAAACTGAGATATGCGGATTATCGCCTGCATATTTTAGATATCGCACTTGGGGTGGAATGTATAACGACGATCTCAACCATCGACTATATGTCAACATTGGTATCGGCACAGTTGGTTTCCCGGCACGAATAGGTGCTACACCTGAAATCACACATTTCACACTTAAAACAACCCACTAATTCGCACAAATCAATCGGCATGAACAAAACAGTGCTCTGCATAGGAAGCAATACGCCTAACCGCAATGACATCATCGAGCGAGTCATCAGAAGGCTCAAAGATATCATGAGCGCTATGCAGCAATCGTCGGTGTACGAGTGCGAATCACATTCAGGCATTGGCAATCCGTATTTCAACACAGTTGTGAAGTGTGATACGACCTTGACATACGAGCAAGTACTAGCTCTCACAAAAGACATGGAAAAAGAAATGGGACGCACCCCCGAATCAAAAAGAATCGGTGTAATGCCGCTTGATATAGACATTGTGTTGTGGAATGGCGAGGTGATACACCCCCAAGATTTCAATCTATACCATTTTAGGCATGGATATGAGGAATTTTTTCAAGCTCGTTAATGCGCTTAAAATAAGAATTTTAAAGAGCGTGCCACAGATTTGTTAAAATTTTAAGCTCTAAATATTTGGTAAAATCAAATAAATCGCCTAACTTTGCACTCGCAAAACGGCGGGATAGCTCAGTTGGTTAGAGCGTCGG
>CAZGAN010000034.1:0-15961 GCA_964523655.1 uncultured Bacteroides sp. | reverse complement strand
GGCAGGTCTGTAGATTTTTAGTGGAAATTTAAAACCACAAAAGTCTACCTTCGGCAGACATGACCGAGGGGGGGAGTAGTCCGGGCAGACCGCTCGTACCTCGCTCTCTGCCCGGTTACCTACAAATCAGTGCCTCCCGGCACTGTGAATAGCGTGGCAAGCCATGTAGACTACCACTCTAAAAATCTGCAGAGCCGTAAGGGCATCGGCTATTACGGCTATAATCAGTTTTTATACCAAACCACTGTTACCACATTACTGCTTACCTCAATATAAACACCTATGCCTCATATTATAACCGAAATTACACCTCTTTCTAAAACCGACTGCTTCTATCTTATATCGCGAGATAAAATGCTGTTTGATTATCCGTTGCACAGGCATGAAGAGTATGAACTTAACTTTGTGTGCAATTGCACGGGAGCGCGCCGCGTGGTTGGCGATTCGATGGAAGAATTAGGCGAATATGACCTAGTGCTTGTTGGCGGTGCTTTGCCCCATTGTTGGGAGCAACACAAATGCGACAGCAAAAATATACATGAAGTGACTATACAATTCTCGCCCGAACTATTGTCGCATGAGCTGCTGATGAAAAATCAGCTAGGCAGCATCAGAGAGATGTTTGAGCGGGCAAAGACCGGCTTGGCTTTTGAGCTGCCGGTAATAATGTCGGTGTACAATAAGCTAGAGGAGCTCACGCAGTCGCAACCGGGTTTTTTGCGTTTGTTGAAATTGCTAGAGATACTCTACATATTGTCGATGTCGGAGAGTTGCCACAGCCTTTCGTCGTCATCGTTTGCCGATGTGAAGAGTCCGACAGATTCGCGCCGAGTTCGCAAGGTTGAAGAAGAGATTGCCAACAATTACAATAAGCAGATATATTTGAAAGACCTTGCCGATATGGTTGGCATGACACCCACAGCATTTAGCCGATTTTTTAAGATACGCACCGGCCGCACGTTGTCAGACTATATCATAGATATACGCATGGGTCATGCGGCACGATTGCTAGTAGACACGACGATGACAATGTCGGAAATATGCTATGAGTGCGGATTTAATAATATATCAAATTTTAACCGCATATTTAAGAAGCGTAAGGGCTGCTGTCCGAAAGAATTCAGAGAGAGCTACCTGAAAACCAAATTGATAGTATAGCGAGAAAGGGAAGTTATAATGATACAAATTTAGCTGATAGCGATACTATTTTAGCAATCGTTTTGTGGCTAAAATTATAGTTTATAAATTTAAGGAATTAACTTTTTAACTAACATAATCAGTCATGAAATTCGGAGTAAAACAACTTATTGTTGCGTTGTTGACAACACTCGCTCCAATGGTAGCGAATGCCTCAAACGTGGTGACCGAAAACGGCGCATTGCGCGTGGAAGGGAGCACACTAGTAAATAGTCACGGCAAGCCGGTGCAATTGAAAGGCGTCAGCTTGGGATGGCACTGCATGTGGCCAAAGTATTACAATCACTCAGTTGTAGATTATTTGGCAAATGAGTGGCATGCCGACATAGTGCGAGCAGCAATAGGTCTTGACCACTTGGAAATCTCTTATGAAAAGCAACCGGAGTTGAGTCTTGCCCTGCTTGATAGTGTTGCGCAAGGAGCGATTGACAACGATGTCTATTTGCTTGTAGACTTCCACAGCCATGCAAATAATTTGGCATTGGCAAAAGAATTTTTCACACATGCAGCGAAAAAATATGGCAAACTTCCGAACACCATATTTGAGATATGGAATGAGCCGACAGAGGTGCAATGGAGCGAGATTAAGGATTATGCCAATGAGCTTATTCCGGTGATACGCAAATATGCACCCAATTCAATAATAATTGTTCCCACACCGCGCTGGGACCAAAACGTAGATGATGCAGCCGATGACCCACTGGTTGGATATACAAACATAATGTATTCGTTGCACTACTATGCCGCAACCCACACCGAGTATTTGCGTGAAAAAGCGCGCTATGCATTGAGCAAAGGTTTGCCTTTGTTTGTGAGCGAGAGTGCAGGCATGGTGCATACCGGAGATGGAGTGCTCGATATGGACTCATGGGAAGAATGGTTGCGTCTTGCTGATGAAAATAATCTTAGCTGGATTGCATGGTCAGTGTCAGATAAGCACGAAACATGCTCAATGTTGCGAGAAAACACTCCCGGCGATGCAAAAACATGGACAGATGCAAACATCAAGCCGTGGGGATTGCTAGTGAAATATTACTTAAACAATAAACTCACCTCGACAACAAAAGAGGGTGAATAACTCAAAAAACAACTACTATAACATGAAAAAGATATTGGCAACATCGGCACTCGCATTGATGCCCTTCTTAGCATCAGCCGAATTGAGCTTGCCTGAAATTTTCAGTGACAATATGATGGTGCAACAATGCGCCAATGCAAAAGTGTGGGGCTGGGCAAATCCCGGCAAAGTGGTAAGTGTGACAACTTCATGGACCGGAAAAGACGTGGTGAAAGCTACGGCAGATAAAAACGGCAGATGGGAGCTCACCGTGCCCACCGGAAAAGCAACATTTGAGCCTCAAACAATCACAGTGAACGGCGATGGTTCAACCATCACAATTAATAATGTGCTTGTTGGAGAAGTGTGGTTTTGCTCAGGACAGTCAAACATGGAAATGCCGTTGCGCGGATTCTGGACACAGCCCGTAGAAGGCGCTGCACAGGCAATAGCATATTCAGGAAAATATCCCGGAATACGTGTGGTGACAGTGCCCAAGACGGCATCGTATGATGTGCAAGAAAAAGTGCCCGGAAAGTGGCAAGAATGTAATCCTGCCAATGCTGCCGGTTTTTCAGCAACAGCATATTTCTTTGCGCGCTCACTCACAGACCTTATGAATGTGCCGGTAGGTATCATTGTATGTGCCTATGGTGGTAGTAAAGTTGAAGGCTGGGAAACAAAAGAGCAGATTGACGCATATCCGGAGTGGGATGTGGAAAAAGATAAAGCCGACACAAAGTTGCAAGATTGGGAACGCATAAATGTGATGTATAACGCAATGTTGCATCCGCTAGCCGGCTACACAATTAAAGGATTTTTGTGGAACCAAGGCGAGTCGAATGTTGGTCGCCACGACACATATCCGCAACACTTTGCCGACATGGTGAAACAATGGAGAGCAGAGTGGGGCATGGGCGAATTGCCAATCTATCAAGTAGAAATACCGGGATGGAATTATGGAAATCCCGAAGCAATAGATGCAGCATTGTTGCGTGAAGCGCAGCATAAAGCAGCAGAGATAGTGCCCAATTGCGACATAATAAGTACTGCCGACCTTGTGTATGACTACGAATTGGAAGACATACATGCAAGTCAAAAGCAACCTCTAGGTGAGCGTTTGGCATTTATGGTGGCAGCTGAAACATACGGAATGCAAGGCATACCTTACACCTATCCGAAATATAAATCGATGGATGTTGAGGGAAATAAAGCAACACTTCATTTCATCAATGCCGAAGACGGTTTCACACCGAATGATGTGCTTGAAGGCTTTGAAGTTGCCGGCGCTGATGGAGAGTTCCATCCGTGTGATGCAACTGAAGACAGCTATACCCGCGATATAATACTCACCTCAAAAGACGTTGAAAACATAGTGTCAGTGCGCTATAATTTCCACAACTTTGCAATCGGCAAAGTGCATAATTTGATGGGTATGCCGCTAGTGCCCTTCCGCACCGATAAATAAGGCTAAAAATATGAAACTAAAAAGTATAAGTGTTTTGGCTATGGCAGCGATGACTGCGCTGGTTGGATGCACATCGAAAAGTGAGGCAGTGAGTGAGCCTACCGATGAATTTGTGACGGTGAAAGACGGCAAATTTTATGTTGGAGACTCAGTCTACAAATATGTAGGTACGAATTTTTGGTATGGTGCAATTTTAGCCAGCAAGGGCAGAGGCGGAGACCGAGATCGCTTGACAAAAGAGCTTGATTTGTTGCAAAAATCGGGCATAGATAATTTGCGAGTGCTTGTTGGTGGAGACGGCGAAGAAAATATACCGTCGCACATTATGCCGGTGCTTCAAACAGCCCCCGGAGTGTATAACGACACAATACTTGATGGCCTGGACTATTTGATGGCAGAGCTTGAAAAGCGTGACATGAAAGCAGTTTTGTTTCTCAATAATGCATGGGAATGGAGCGGCGGCTATGGCACGTATCTAGAGTGGGCTGGAGCCGGAAAGACACCAAATCCGGCAATCGCAGGCTATCCGGCATATATGAAACATGTGTCGCAGTTTGTGAGCAATGATTCGGCTAAGGTTTTGGCAGCCAATCATGTGCGCAACATAGTGACACGCACGAATCGCTACACAAAGAAGCCGTACACCGAGTCGCCGGCGCTTATGGCATGGGAAATAGCTAATGAGCCGAGAGCTTTTGCCGAAGATGATAGCACAAAGGCAGCATTTGCAGGCTGGATAGAAGAGCAAGCAAAACTGATAAAAAGTCTTGACAAAAATCACCTTGTGGCAACCGGAAGCGAAGGCAAGCATGGCTGCGAGCAAGACCTTGATTTGTGGACAAAAATACATGCTATACCCGAAATTGACTATGCTATAATACATTTGTGGCCGTATAACTGGAGCTGGATAAATGAGAAAACAATAGTTGACAGCGTTGAAGTTGCGTGCAACAAGACAGTTGACTACATACGTCCGCACTACGAGCGCATGAAAAAATACTCAAAACCGCTTGTGCTTGAAGAATTTGGTTATCCGCGCGATGGCTTTTTGTTCACCCCCGGTTCGGCAACCGTTGGCCGTGATAAATTCTATGAATTTGTGTTCTCACTCATCGCTGACACAGACATGATTGCAGGCTGCAATTTCTGGGGTTGGGGCGGCTATGCCACACCGGCGCATGAGCGTTGGCAATGCTGGGATGATTATACTTGCGACCCGGCACAAGAGCAACAAGGATTGAATTCGGTGTTTGCCGTTGATAAATCGACGCTCGATATTATAAGCAAAATGACTAAACGCATAAAACAATGAAAAAGACAATTTTAGCTATGGCTTGCCTCACAACCGTGGGAGCCATGAATGCTCGCGACCTGAAGGTTGAAGTGCCACCAGTGCATGATTTGTGGTGGAATGCGCCCGAGGTGCCGTCGTTGAATATTGCAGTGACCGATACACTTGGCCATGCAAATCAGTCGGAGCTAACATTTCGTCTAACTACTGACCGCGATAAAGCTCACGATTTGCTTAGATTCACACAAACGCTGAAGCTTAGCGCCGGGGCAAGCGATACGGTTAAAGTGCAATTGCCTATGAATGAGCCTGGTTTCTATACTTGCTTTATTGAAGATGATGGCAATGTTGTGAAGGAAATAAACATAGGTTATGAGCCTGAAAATGTTGTTTCATTGCCCGATAGCAAATCCGATTTCAATGCATTTTGGGAAGAGGCGCTTGCCGAATTGGCATCAGTGCCCGGAGAGTATAAACTCACACCGTGGCCTGAGAAAGACGGAAAGAAACGTAAATGTTACAAGGTAGAAATGAAGTCGTGGGGCGGCGAAACCATTAAGGGTTACGTTATGATTCCCGTGGCAAAGGGAAAATATCCGGCACAAATCTACTATAACGGTTACGGTGCGAAACCTAATTGGTGGTTGGGTGCTGACGATCGTCCAAATTGGGTTGAATTCGTCACCTCAAGCCGTGGACAATTCCTCAGCGAAGAAGATAATAAATATGGCGATTGGATTCGTTATAATCTTGATAAGCCTAAGGAATATTATTATAAAGGAGCGTTTCTTGACTGTGTTCGTGCCATTGATTTTTTGGCGCAGCTTGACAAGGTTGACACGCGCAATATGTTTGCCGAAGGCGGAAGCCAGGGAGGCGCATACACATTGGTAGCAGCCTCGCTCGACCATCGTTTGCGTGCAATAGCGCCCTACATACCCTTCCTCAGCGACTATCGTGACTATTTCAAGATTGTGAATTGGCCGGCAGCACCGGTTCAAGAGCAAGCACGAGAGCTCAATATGAGTGAAGAACAGATGTATGATAACTTGACTTATTTTGACATAAAGAATTTTGTGCGCCGCATCACCTGTCCGGTGCTCATGGGCATAGGCTTGCAAGATCCCACATGTCCGCCGCACACCAATATGTCAGATTATAATTTGCTCAATGTGCCCAAACAATTGAAAATATATCCATTGTGTGGACACACAGTGCTTTACGATGATTGGAATCCGCGTCGTTCGGCATTTTTTGAGCAATATATGCAGAAATAGTTCCCATATTAGTATTAAATAAGTGCGCTGCAGACGAGATGTTTGTGGCGCACTATGTTTATCTTTTGGGTGAGGAAAGTATAAATAATCTTAAAGGGGCAAGAGAGAGGGGGTTGTGACAGAAATTTATTAAACTATTTGTTAATGCGCAAACATGGCAAAAAAAGTGCATAAATAGATAAAATAGTATTACATGGATTGAGGTAAAATTTTGTTAATTTGCGATATCAAATATAACTTAAAAAACAACCTGTGAACATAAACAACAAAAAACATAATTATTAACGCTTAAAAACTGTACATGAAAACAATCAGTAACCTGAATTTCAGGATGTTATTGTTGACACTCTTCGCGGCTATTACGATGAGCATGTCTGCGCAGTCTACCGTCACAGGTACAGTCCTTGACACAGCCGGAGACCCGATAATCGGAGCTTCAGTAGTAGAAAAGGGCAAAACAATCGGTGCTTCGACCGATGAAGACGGTAAGTTCTCAATTCGCGTGTCAAAAGCGAATGCAACGTTGGTTGTATCGTTTATCGGCACCAAAACCCAAGAAGTCGCCCTCAACGGACGCACCAGCATCACGGTGACGTTGCAGGACGAAAGTAGCCTCCTCAACGAGGTAGTAGTAGTCGGTTATGGTCAAATGAAAAGAAGTGACTTGGCCGGCGCATCAACCACACTAGGTGAAGACGCCATGAAGGGGTCAATCATCACCAACCTTGACCAATCATTGCAAGGCCGTGCAACCGGTGTAACAGCAATGACCACATCAGGAGCCCCGGGTTCATCATCATCAATCCGTGTGCGTGGTCAAGCCACAATTAACGCCAACGCAGAGCCTCTCTACGTAATTGATGGTGTAATAGTGCAAGGTGGTGGTAACTCAGGCTCAGACTTTGGTCTAGGCGATGCCCTAGGTAATGGTAAAGTATCAACCATTTCGCCGTTGTCAACCATCAACCCCGCCGACATTGTGTCAATGGAAGTGTTGAAAGATGCATCAGCAACAGCAATTTATGGTGCACAAGGATCGAACGGTGTAATTCTTATCACAACCAAACGTGGTAAAGCCGGAGAAGCGAAATTCACTTATGATGGCATGGTAGCAATTCAACGTCAGAACACACGTCTTGACATGATGAATTTGCGTGAGTATGCAGAGTATTACAATGACTTGGTATCAACCGGTCAAGCAAGCTCAAGCAACTACTATTCAGACCCGTCAATTCTCGGTAAAGGTACAAACTGGCAAGATGCAATCTTCCAAACAGCATTGCAACATCAACACCAAGTATCAGCACAAGGTGGTACAGAGAAAGTGCAATACTACGTATCAGGTTCATACATGAACCAAGACGGTACAATTATCGGATCAGACTTTGAGCGTCTATCACTTCGTGCGAACTTGGATGCTCAATTGAAATCATGGTTGAAATTTGGCATGAGTGCTACATACTCAGACATTGACGAAAATCTTAAACTCGCTGATGGATCTGAAGGTATCATCAACTATTCATTGACAACAATTCCTGATATACCTATTTATGATATAGACGGAAACTACTCATCAGTAGTTCGTGAAGGTTACACCAACCCGAACCCTGTTGCACTAGCAATGCTCGATGAAATCAAACTTTCACGTAATAAATTGACAGGTAACTTCTTCTTTGATGTAACACCTCTCAAAAATTTGACATGGCACACAGAGTTTGACTATGATGTCAGCAACTCAAAAGCAGACCGCTACAAACCGATGGTAGACCTCGGTTCATGGGTGCGCTCACAAAACTCAGCATCATTGCAAAAGAACTCAAGCTGGTATTGGGCCGTAAAGAACTATGTGACCTATAATGGAACAGCATGGGATAAATTCCACTACAATGCAATGGTAGGTCAAGAATGTTGGGAATCGCGCTATGACTATAGCAGCATTTCAAACACCAACCTTCCGTCAGATGCAGTACACAACCCATATCTTGGCACAGGTACTCCGACCATTGGTTCTGGTTTTGGCAGCTCATCAATGGCATCATTCTTCACACGTGAGACATTGAACTGGGATGACCGTTATTTGTTGACATACACTTATCGTTATGATGGATCATCAAACTTTGGTCCTGAAAATCGTTGGGCAGGCTTCCACTCATTGGCAGCAGCTTGGCGTTTCACAAACGAAGAATTCTTTAAACCGTATGCTTCTTGGTTGAGCAATGGTAAGTTGCGTCTCGGTTGGGGACAAACAGGTAATGCCAATATCGGTAGCTACGCTTGGGGTTCATCAATCTCAAAAATGAGTTCTGCTCTCGGCACCGGTTATCGTCCTGCAAACATTGCAAATACAGGTGTTAAATGGGAAACACAAGAGCAAACCAACCTTGGTCTTGATCTCGGATTCCTTAACGATCGCATCACATTCACCGGTGATATCTATAACAAGACATCAAAAGACATGTTGATGTCAATGCAATTGCCCTCATACATGGGTACCCAAGGTAACGGGTCATCAGCCCTCGCAGCACCTAAAGGAAACTATGGTGAGATTAACAACAAAGGTCTTGAGTTGCAAATCACCGGTCGTCCATTCGTAGGCGACTTTGAGTGGGAATCAAGTTTCCAAATCTCGTTCAATAAGAATAAACTTGTTGCTCTTTCGGGCACAGAAAATGCAAGCCTTGTTGGTTACGGACAATGGAGCGACGTTGTCAGCGTGTCAGAAATTGGACAACCTCTTTATAACTTCTATGGTTATGTAGTAGAAGGTGTGTATGAAGACCTCGATGACATCAAGAATTCACCTGTTTCAGACCACTATCCATCAGATGGAGTGTTCAACCCGAACAGCACAGTATGGCCCGGTGACTTGAAATTTAAAGATGTGAATGGAGATGGAAAGATTGACGAAAACGACCGTACCGTTATCGGTAACCCGCTACCTGATTTCACATTTGGTTTCAACAACACATTCCGTTATAAAAACTTTGATCTCTCAATCTTCATCAATGGTTCAGTAGGTAACGATGTGCTCAACTACACATCAATCAGCCTCACACACATGAACTCATCATGGACAAACCAATTGACTACAGTTAAAGATCGTGCAGTATTGACACAAATTGATCCAAACAAGACATACGCCGATGGCTCATGGTGGTACTACGACGTAACAAACGTGAAGGTAGCAAATCCCGACACCAAGATACCTCGTGCAACCACAGCTGACCCGAACGATAACGACCGTATCAGCTCACGTTACATTGAAGATGGCTCATACGTTCGTTTGAAAAATATCACACTTGGATACACATTCCCGAAAAAGACACTCAAAAGACTTCACCTCGAAAGTCTTCGCCTCTATGCAAACCTCCAAAATATTTGCACAATCACCGGTTATTCAGGATACGATCCTGAAGTTGGTGCATCAACACAAGACTCAAGCGGTCTTGTATACGGTGTAGACTATGGACGTTATCCATCTCCGTCAGTTTACTCTTTCGGTCTTAATATCTCATTCTAATCATGTAAATTCTGAAAGAAAATGAAATATATCAATTCCATCAAATATCTGCCGGTAGTGGCAGCATTAACCATGAGCATGAGCTCTTGCTCAGACTTTTTGGACAAACCGACCGAAGATAGCTACAACGTAGATAACTTCTACCAAACCGATGAGCAGTGCTATCAAGGTGTGAACTACCTATACAACTCTCCGTGGTATGACTTCCAACGTGGATTCATCAAAGTAGGTGAGGTTATGTCAGGTAACATGTATTGGGGTTCATCACCATATCTCACATTGACAACAAACGGTACAGATGAAGACCTTATTAATATGTCATACTCGTTGTGGGCTGTTATCGGACATGCAAATACCGTGTATAACAACCTCGAGAATGCATCAGCCTCAGAAGAGGTGCGTCGCATTTGTCAAGGCGAATGTTTGACATGGAAGGCTCTTGCGTACTTCTACCTAGTGCGTACATTTGGAGAAGTTCCAATCATCCACGATAACACAGAGGAACTTAATAGCGGCACATACAACGAGAAGTATAAAGTGCAACGCTCAGATGTATATGACTATATCATCCTCACACTTGAGGCAGCAATGGATCGACTTCCCAAGTCAACTACGCAAGCCGGTCGTCTCGATTACTATTGTGCCGAAGGCCTTCTCGCTAAAGTTTATTTGACAAAGTCAGGACTTAATATGAGCGGTTCACGCGATGCTGATGACTTGGCAAAAGCAGCAGCATACGCAAAAGATGTGATTGACAACTCAGGACGTCATCTTCTTGCAAAATACTCTGATGTGTTCCGTCTAGCAAACAATGAGAGTGAAGAATCACTTATTGCATGGCGTTGGTACGCAAGCCGCGAACCATGGACTCAACAAAACACCCTTCAATCAGACCTAGCAATGCAAGGCTTTGATGAGAACGGTGACTGCTGGGGTGGCTGGGGCGGCCCGTCAGTTGATCTTCAAGATGCATTTGGTGTAAGTGCACTTGATGACCCTGCAACACGTTCAGATGCTGATACACGTCGTAAAGCGACCATGATGCTTGCCGGAGACGTATATGATTACTTTTGGACTGACAAAGGCGGTTTTGATGTGCTTCGTTTTGTTTATGACAGCGAAGACTATGGTAAAGGAGGTCCCGGCGGTGTTTGGCAATGTCCCACAGGCGCATACAATGTGAAACACCTCTATGGAGACAACTATGATCACGAACAAGCATTGGGTATCACACCTCAAAACATGTCAAACGGTCTAGCAACACACATTCTCCGCCTCTCTGATGTATATTTGATTTATGCCGAGGCTGTGCTTGGCAATGCCGAATCAACCAGCGATGCAAGTGCACTTGCAGCATTTAATGCCGTACGCAACCGTGGTATACCTACAGCCAACCCCAAAACGTCAATCACATTTGATGATGTATGGAAAGAGCGTAGATTGGAACTTGCCGGAGAAGGAGACCGTTGGTATGACTTTGTACGCTTGTCATACTATAACCCCACACGTGCAATCAATGAGCTAAAGAGTCAACGTCGTAACGCATACAATGGCTATGATGATCTAGCAAAAGCATACTACGATAGCAACTATCAAAACTGGACTTTGGACTCAAGCACTACGTACTACAATACGGACACCGCAGCTCCCAACGTAACAGAAGAAAGCTTTACACTTCCGTTCCCGACTGAAGACCTTGTGTACAACAAGCACCTCAGTGAGCCGGCTATCCACGTAGATATCCGTGAAACTTACTCATACTAAAGTGAGGTTGAAGATTATAAACAGCATATTATTAAATAAGATATGAAAATAACATCAAGCAAATGGATACTAGGAGCTGCTGCTCTTGTTTTGGGCGTCACAGCAGTGTCTTGCGAGGACGAACCCGATAAGTTCGAGCTCACAAGTGGTGTCCCGGTAGTAAAATATGTACGTATGACATCTCCCACATCGGCAGACTCGCTGATAACCGGAGCATACATGGAAAGTACAATCTGCCTTGTTGGTGAAAACCTCACCTCAATCAGAGAGATGTACTTCAACGATCAAAAAGCGATACTTAACACCAGCTATATCACAAATAACACATTGATAGTTGATGTGCCTAAGGTTATACCGACCAAGGTTACCGATAAAATCTATATGATTACAGCAAAGAACGACACAGTGACATACGACTTCAATGTGGTTGTTCCGAGCCCGGTAATCTCATCAATGTCATGTGAATGGGCAAAACCCGGAGATGAAGTTACAATCTATGGTCGCTACTTCATCGACGATGAAAACAAACCGTTAACCGTAACATTCCCTGACGGCTCAACTGTATCAGGAGATGCAATTACCAACCTAACTCAAACCTCGATCACATTTAATGTGCCTGCAGGTTGCACCGAAGAAGGACGTATCTACGTTTCAACCATCTACGGTAAAGGTCGCTCAGTATTCCAATTCCACGATACACGTGGCATGCTCTTCGACTTTGACGGTCGCACAGGTCTTGACTTTGCAAATAACTGCTGGCACGCTAAAGCAGCACAACCGGCTGACGAAACATCAATCGATGGTGCATACATACAATTTGGTGATGGCAGCACAGTGATGGATGCAACCGGTGGATGGAACGATAGCCAATTCGCAGCAGAATACTGGCCCGGTGATTGGAACTACTCATATCCCTCATCAGGACAAGGTATGTTGCTCACTGACTTGGTAAACTTCAGCGACTTCTCAAACATGGCTCTCAAGTTTGAAATGATGATACCGTCAAGCAATCCGTGGAGTGCAGGAGCAATGCAAATTATTCCAGCAGCTAAAGAATATGTAAGCTTGTTTAATGCAAACAACACATATTTCCACGACGATGCAGATCCGTTGCCACGTGCATGGTACGCACCATGGACCACCAGCGGCAGCTATGACACAGGCGACAAGTGGGTAACAGTAACCTTCCCGTTCAGTTCATTTGTTTACTACTGGGATGGCACAGTGACCAGCAAAACACTTAGCGCAAATAGCTTCGACTCATTGCTAATCTTCATTGTTAACGGACAAGAAGGTACAGATTGTACACCTATCATCAAGGTAGATAACATACGTGCCGTAGCAATAAAATAACCCTTGTTACACACCTAAAAAACAGAATTTAAAATGAAAAATTTCACAAAAGTGTTATCAGGGTTGTCAATGTCAGCTCTCATGGTTGTGAGCTCATTCAGCTTCACAGCGTGCAGTGATGATGACTTAAATACAAACCCGTATAATAAGAGCGGAGTTTCATTGGTGGCTATGGGCCCGATGCCTGTTGCACGTCTTGATCAAATCCGCATCACCGGTACAAAACTCGACAAAGTAGATAAAATTATCTTCCCCGCCGAGTCAGGCGTAAATCAAGTGGAAGTGAAAGACTTCACCTTGGAGAACAGCGAAGAAATCAAGGTAACCGTACCTGATGAAGCAATTCCGGGCCACGTGAAACTCGTAGCCGGAACAGACACCATCACATCGCTATCATTGATAACATTCGTTGAACCTATCACAGTTGATAAAGTATCACCGACCGATAACCTCAATGCCGGCGATATCATCACTATTGATGGTGAATATGTTTACAACATTGCAACAGCAACATTCACCGATGGAGTTGTTATTGAAGCACCCGAATTTGCTTACACATCACGTAAACAAGTTAAGATTGCAGTGCCCAAAGAGGCAGTGTCAGGCACATTGGTGCTTAGCGATGGTGACGAAAACGACCCTCAAGAGTTCACTTACGACATCACAATCAACTCATCAGCAGTAACAGCACTTGATAAGACAGACTACGAATTTGGCGATAAGATGGTTATGACAGGTCACAACCTCGATCTCGTTGAAACCGTAACCTTCCCCTCAGGCATAGACGTACCGTTTGAAGTTAGCGCTGATGGCAAACAGTTGACAGTGACAGTGCCCGACGACTGCTGCAGCGGTCAAGTGCAATTGACACAATACTCAGGTTTGAAGACCGACACACCTGAATACACAGTTCCGACAGTTGAAATCACATCAATCAATGGTGTAGACACAACAGTTGACGGTGCTAAGATACCTAACTTGTTTGCAGGTGACAAGGTAACCCTCAAAGGTAAGAACTTCAAACGCATCAAAGAGTTCTACTTCCCGAATGCAGATGCACCTGCAAGTGCAGACCAATACACAATTGTAAATGACAACACTCTCGAATTTACAGTTCCCGATGGCATGAGCGATGGTCAATTGACACTTGTTCAAAATGCATCAATCACAGTTTACTCAGCATCATTGACAATGCAAAAGATGGGTAACGTGGTATGGCAAGGTAAAGTGGAAATGGTTAACTGGGGTGGCAGCTTCGGTATCTACACATGGAGCGGCGACGACTGGACAAACTGGACACAAAACATCTTCAACGAAACCGGTACACTCACACTCACATTCACCAAAACAACCGACCCGGCTTACCTCAAACTAACACGTACAGGTGACTGGACAACACCGTTTGACAATGTGAAGAGCGATTCACGTTTCGATGCCGGTTCAGGTGCACTCTTGCTCGAAGGCGATGTAAGTCAAGTATCATTTGATGTAACAGAGGCTGACCTTGCAGCAATTCAAGAAAGTGGCTTCACATTCTATGGCTCAGGTATCACATTGACATTGATTGAATACCGTAAAGGTGCAGAAATCACAGTGTTTGAGCCTAACCAAGATATGGGTAACTACTCAATCAACCTTGAGTTGAACGACTCACAAGCATTTGTAAACGCAGGTGTAAAAGCCGGACAATATCTCCGTCTCTACTGCACACCTACAGCAGCTTACAACTATGATGACCCGCAAGTGCACATCCAAATCTTTGATGGACACTGGGGCGGCTTGACATTCCCCGAATGTAATGGTGGTCAATTCAACGAAGTAACTTGGGGTGATATGACAAAGATTGAAATCTATATCACCGAAGAGTTGGCAGAGAAGATGTTGACACTCACAGACTGGGGTTATTGCATGATCTTCCAAGGAAACAACATTATCCTCAACAAGGTAACAGTTGGATCTTAACCTCTAAATAAATTCTGAAAAATATGCCCGTCGGGAGTTACGGCGGGCATATTTTTTAAATTAGACACGTTAAAATAAAGAAACAAAAAAGTAAGAGCAATTATGAAACTAGTTAAGTATTTCGCTATGGCAGCCCTGGCACTAGGTTTTGCATCGTGTGGCGGTAGTGATGGCCCGGATGAACCGGAAATTACAAAAGATTTGCAAGTTGAAAATGCAACACAAACACAAGTGTTGTCAAACAACGTTTATTCAAGCACAGAAGTGAAGTTTGTGTTTTCAGAGAATGTGACACTCAACATGGCATCAACAATCACACTTGACGGCTCAGTGGTATCAGCAACACCAACCATATCGGGCAACTCAGTGGTGATGTCGTTTAATTTTGAAAGTGAATCAGAACATACAATAACAATCGGAAAGTATGCGTTTAAAGGAGCATCAGGCTCGTTCTTGACAAAAGCCTACGAATATACTTTCACAACAGATAAGAAGCCGGAGGTAGTATCAAACTTTGAAGAGCTATCAAATGCTTCAGCAACAAAAGAAGCTAAAAACGTGTACGACTATCTCGTGCAACAAAATGGTAAGAAAATTCTATCAGGAGCGATGGCAAATGTGAATAACAATAATGACTTCGCAGACTGGATTTATAAATATACAGGCAAGTATCCCGCGCTCACTTGCTACGACTTTATACACTTCCACTATTCAGGACAAAATTGGATAGACTATAGCAACATCAAGCCGGCGCAAACACAATGGAATAACAATGGTTTGGTTGCTTACATGTGGCACTGGGTTGTTCCCAAAAGCCAGGATGACTACAACGCAAAGACATATTCAAACTACGCATACGATGCAAGCTTTGATGTTAATGCAGCACTCACTGAAGGCACTTGGCAAAATGAGTGTATCAATAACGACATTAAAGAAATTGCAGGTTATTTGAAACTTTTGCAAGACCAAAACATACCGGTGCTTTGGCGTCCTCTCCACGAGGCAGCCGGCGACTATAGCTGGGGCTCATGGTTCTGGTGGGGCAGCAAAGGTGTAGAAGCCACCAAAAAAC
>CAZGAN010000033.1:13901-16078 GCA_964523655.1 uncultured Bacteroides sp. | reverse complement strand
CGCGCCGGATTTAAGTTTGCTGATTATGAGCTCAAAGGTGTGCCCGTGCGTCTTGTGCTTGGAGCCCGCGACATAGCAAACGGCACAGTAGAAGTGATGCGTCGTGATACACTCGAAAAGAGCGTGGCACAGCTTTCAGGCATCGAAGAACACGTTGCTGCATTGCTCGAAGAAATTCAAGCAAACATCTACCAAAAAGCGCTTAAACTTCGCGAGCAAAAGACATATATCTGCGACTCATACGAAGAATTCAAAGAGCGCATTGAAGATGGTGGTTTCTTCCTTTGCCACTGGGACGGCACAACCGAAACAGAAGAGAAAATCAAAGAAGAAACGAAAGCAACAATACGCTGCATACCTTTGGATGGAGATGAAACTCCGGGCAAATGTATGGTCACCGGCAAGCCGTCAGCACGCCGCGTAATCATAGCAAGAAGCTACTAATGAAATGGCATGATTTGCGCCGCGAGCGGTGCTAAAAATCATATCACAATAGTAAAAGAAAATAGCAGATGTGCAAAAATTAACACATCTGCTAATTTTTTTTGTAGAGAAAGGAAAAAATTGTTATTTTTGTGGGTATGAAACCAAATTGTCCGATTCTTGCAATAGTAGTGCCGTGCTATAATGAGCAGGAGGCACTTCCAATAACGATGCCACAGTTGCTGTCGCGATTAGACGCGATGGTAGAGCGTGGTATGATATCGCCGGAAAGCTATGTGCTATGTGCGAATGACGGTAGCCGCGACAAGACGTGGTCAATAATCAGTGCTCTGCATCAGCAAGATGCGAGGGTTAAAGGAGTGTCGTTGGCACACAATCGCGGGCATCAGAATGCGCTATTAGCCGGGCTAATGTCGGTTCGCGGCAAATGCGATGCAGCAGTGTCGATTGATGCGGATTTGCAAGATGACCCCAATGCCATTGACAAGATGGTTGAGAATTTTATTGGCGGAGACGACATAGTGTATGGAGTGCGATCAAGTCGCAAGACCGACACATGGTTTAAGCGGACAACTGCGCATGCGTTCTATAAACTTCAAAACAAGATGGGCGCGGAGACAATATATGACCATGCTGATTATCGTTTGATGAGTAGCAAAGCGCTTGACTACTTGGCAGAATATGGCGAGGAGACGCTTTTTTTGCGCGGCATTATACCTCACATTGGGTTGCAAAGCTCTATAGTGTTGTATGAACGAGCCGAGCGATGCGCCGGAGAGTCGAAATATCCGTTAGGTAAGATGCTTAGCTTTTCGATAGACGGCATCACATCGTTTTCGGCAAAGCCTATGCGCTACATATTTTTGACAGGACTCACTTTTTTGCTCATAGACATTGCTATTGCAGCGTGGGTATTCATTGCGCACTTTTTCCGCGACACAATCTCGGGATGGGCGTCAATCATGCTTTCTATATGGTTTTTGGGAAGTTTGATATTGATGGGCATCGGCATTGTTGGCGAATATATAGGCAAAATTTTCATTGAAGTGAAACATAGGCCTCGATACGCAGTAGCAGAAACAATTTGGTAGAAAAAACATTCACTTATTAACCGATACAATTACAGAAAAAACACAGAGAAAGAACATGGACAATAAATCGTTCAACACAAGCTTAACACACCGGCTAGATACCGATGCAAAGACGGCATCAGGAATGGCTGATGCGCTCACAATGTTGCTACGCAACCATCTCGCGCAGCTTGATACAATAGCAATACCCGGCTTTGGCACGTTTATTCCTACGAAAACTGATGAGCATGTAGCCACCGACCCGCAAACGGGGCATAGAAAGCTCGTGCCGCCCTCGATAAGTTTATCGTTCAGAGCCGGAAGTAGATTGAAAAAAGCAACATCACCTCACAAATAAGCGATCAATACTATGAATAATATTATACCCGTAAGCCGTTTAGGCGAATTGTTGGCAGCTAAGACAGGTGCCGACGTTGATGCTTGCACCAAGTTTGTAAAAGAATATTTCGGTCTCATTGAGGCTACGCTTGCAGCCGGAGAAAATGTAACCATAAAAGGCATTGGCACATTTAGGCTCACCGGCAACGATGAAGAGCCTGTGGTGTATGAGCCTGATGCTGATTTGGCAGCAACAGTAAATGCTCCGTTTGAGGCATTTGACGCAGTAGATCTCAATGACACTGAGTTTAATGAGAATATACC
>CAZGAN010000033.1:0-13801 GCA_964523655.1 uncultured Bacteroides sp. | reverse complement strand
AGAAGAGCCGGAGATTATCGAAGAGCCGGAAGCTGAACCGGAACCTGAGGTTGAGGCGGAGGCTGAACCGGAGCCGGAAACCGAGCCGGAGCGTCATCATCACCATCATCACTCGTCGCATCGCTATTATAGTTCACGTCGCAATAATGACTATCCGCGCGGATTGGCTATCTTTTGGATGGTGATAACGTTTATACTCGGTCTATTTTTAGGCCTTGCTGTTGGATATTTCGGATATCGCTATATCAATAAATACATGACAGGTTCTGTGGTGTATGAGGAAACGATTTACGAAGATGATGACACAGACAGCATATCAGACGCTAACGAAATAACGATTGACGAAGATGTTGAAACAAGTGAAAGCGAAGACAAGAAATTAACCGAGGCCGAGCCTGCTGTTGCGCAACCTGCGCAGCGGGCTGAGGCAAAGGCAAAAGAACCGCGCTATGACACAATCACCAGCACATGTTTTCTAACCACATTGGCAAGAAAATATTTTGGTGAAATGGATTATTGGGTATTTATATACGATGCCAACAACCTTGGCAATCCGAATGTGATAAGCCCGGGCACAAAAGTTCGCATCCCCTACCCTGAAGAACTGAAACTCAGCGGCAATAAAGAAGCAGATTTAAAGGTAGCAAAACAACGTGCTGCTGAGATTTACAGAAAGTACAAATGATTGAGAACTTAAAAATGGTTAAGTTTAACTAGAGTTAAACGTTTGATATACATAATTAACATTCTCAATACCACGATTAAGTGTTATAGTTGTAATTTTGTCATAGAGTTATTGCATGAAAGGCATGTAAAGAACTTTTTGCTTTAGACAATAAAATAACAAAAATAACAATAACGTTTAAAGACACTTATGAGTGAGACTGTAAACATCCGCGAGCTAAATGAACTCGTAGCCGGCAAAAGTGATTTTATAAAACTCATTAACACCGGCATGAATCGTACCATTGTTGGTCAGAAACACCTTATTGAGTCGTTGGTAATTTCTCTGCTTTCAAACGGACACGTGCTGTTGGAAGGTGTGCCCGGTCTAGCCAAGACACTTGCCATAAAAACCCTTGCACAACTAATAGACGCCAAATATAGCCGAATACAGTTTACCCCCGACTTGTTGCCAGCCGACGTAGTAGGTACGGTGGTATATAGCGCAAAGAGCGAGCAATTTCAGGTGAAACAAGGACCTATCTTCGCTAATTTTGTTCTTGCTGATGAAATTAACCGTGCACCGGCAAAAGTGCAGAGTGCATTGCTTGAAGCCATGCAAGAGCGCCAAGTAACCATAGGCGACAAGACATTTGAGCTTGAGCGTCCGTTCTTGGTAATGGCAACCCAAAACCCCATAGAGCAAGAAGGCACTTATCCACTGCCCGAGGCTCAAGTTGACCGTTTCTTGATGAAGGTTGTGATTGGATATCCGAGCAAAGAAGAAGAGCGCATCATTGTGCGTCAGAATATTGCACGCGAAACACAAGAAGTTGTGCCATTGCTTAAGCCCCAAGAAATCATCGAAGCTCAAAAAGTAGTTGAGCAAATATATGTTGACGAGAAGATTGAGCGCTATATTGTTGATATAGTGTTTGCTACACGTTATCCGGCAGACTACGGATTGAATGATTTGACCGGAATAATTGCATTTGGAGCATCACCTCGTGCATCAATATCGTTGGCACGCGCAGCACGCGCATACGCATTCATACATCAACGCGGCTATGTGATACCGGAAGATGTTATTGCAGTGTGCCACGACGTGTTGCGTCACCGCATTGGCGTAACATATGAAGCTGAAGCAAACAACATTAATACCGACGAGATTATCACAGAGATACTCGACAAAGTGCAAGTGCCCTAATCAGGCGGTGCAAGCAATCCCCACAAAAAAAATTCATTAAGCTATTATGAATTCAAATGAACTTCTGAAAAAAGTTCGCAAAATCGAAATAAAGACACGCGGACTATCGCAAAACATCTTTGCCGGAGAGTATCACTCAGCCTTCAAGGGTCGCGGCATGATGTTTAGCGAGGTGCGTGAGTATCAGTATGGCGATGACATACGTGATATTGACTGGAACGTGACAGCGCGACACAATAGACCGTATGTGAAAGTCTATGAGGAAGAGCGCGAATTAACAGTGATGCTGCTTGTAGATATGTCGGGCAGTGGCATGTTTGGCGCTGTTGGCCCCGAGAAACGAGAGATGATAGCAGAAATAGCAGCAACGATGGCATTTTCAGCTACACAGAACAATGATAAAATCGGAGCAATCTTCTTCACTGATCGCGTTGAGAAATACATACCGCCAAATAAGGGAAAGAAGCAAATATTGCTTATCATACGAGAGTTATTAGACTTTCAACCCCAAAGTAGCAAAACTGATCTTGCCGCCGCGCTTAAATACTTTACCAACGCATCAAAGAAACGATGCACAGCCTTTTTGATTAGTGACTTCATAGACAATAGCGACTACAAGCAACCACTACAAATTGCGCGCAACAAGCATGATATCATGGCATTGCAGGTTTACGACCGACGCGATGCACAAATGCCGGATGTGGGTTTGGTGCGTTTCGCCGATTTGGAAAACGGAGGCACGCGCTGGATTGATACATCAAGCAAAAGTACACGAAAAGCGTACGATAAATGGTGGTATGAAAATCAGCAACACATGGCAGAGACCTTGCGATCAAGTCGCGTTGACTTTGTGAGCATAGCCACCGATGAGAATTATGTGAAATCGCTTATGGCACTCTTCAAAAATCGCGGCACACGCTAAATAACGAATTATGAAATTGTCATTTAAACATACTGCAGCATTAGTAGCCATTGCGGCAACGAGCATATTTGCGAACGGACAAGCAGATATGCCGGCAACGGTTATACACGCGAAAATAGATTCGACACAAGTGACGATGTCGGGTCGCACAATGCTGCGCATAGAAGTGCTAAAGAATGGGCACAAGGGAGCAATAGTCGGGCTACCGGAGATTGAGCCGGGCAAGACCGCCGAATTTCACGGAGTTGAAGTGCGTGAAATCAACGTTGACTCAACAGCGCTCAACAACGGACGTATGCAGGTTAACTATAACATACTTGTGCAACCGTTTGAGGTTGGCGACGTTACGTTCCCAAAGTTTAAGTATGTTGTAGATTCTGATACTTCTTACTCAGAAGTAACCAGCATGAAAGTGTTGGAGCCACAAATGCCCAAAGAAATGCGCGATTCGCTTTATATCAACCCCATGGAAGGCCCGGTGTCGATAAAAGGGCGCTGGTATGATTTTGTGCCAGAGTGGTGGTATTGGGCAGTTATCATTGCAGCAGTGATTGCATTGATAGTGGTTGTTGCCATGCTCTACAAGAAAAACGGCCCGACATTGTTGCCACACAAAAAGGTTATTCCGCCCTACGTTTTGGCTATGGACAGACTGTCTAAGCTGAAAGCGCAGAAGTTGGCAGAAAGCGGGCATGAGAAAGAATATTACACAGAGTTAACAGATATATTCCGTCAATATTTGGAAGGTCGTTTTGGCATATACGCTCGAGAGATGACAACAACACAAATACTTGACGCGATGCATGCGAATCCGATGACAAAGGACGAAGCCGAGTCATTGCTTCCGATGCTTGAGACTGCTGATTTTGTGAAGTTTGCGAAAGTACGTCCATTGCCTGATGAGAATATTCGTTCATACAATGTTGTGCATGAATTTGTTGAAAAGACAAAACCGGTGGAAGAAACGCCCGATGACAGCAAGAACGTTAAAAAAGGCAGTAAGGGCAAAAAAGCAAAAAACAAGAAACATAAAAAGAATTAGACCATGCAATTAGCAAATCCTCAATATCTCTGGCTGTTTTTGATATTTGTGCCGCTGATAGCGTGGTACATCATCAAGCAACGCAATTCGCGTCCCACGCTGGGATTGTCAACGTTGGCACCGTTTGCCAATTCGCGCATGCCTTTGCGCGCAATGTTGCGCCACATACTTTTTGTGTTGAGATTGTGTGCCATAGGATGTTTAATCATTATTTTGGCACGTCCACAGCTAAAAGACAGTTGGCAAAAATCGTCGACAGAAGGCACGGATATAGTTTTGGCTATTGACGTATCAGGCAGTATGTTGACGCGAGATCTTAAGCCAGACCGTTTGGAAGCGGCAAAAGATGTAGCCACTAAATTTATACAAGGGCGTCCGGATGATAACGTTGGTATAGTGATATTTGCCGGAGAAAGTTTAACCGGATTACCAATGACTATTGACCATGCTGCTGTTATCAATTACATACAAGCGTTGAAACTTGGCATGCTTGAAGACGGCACTGCGATTGGTGATGGCATTGCAACGTCAATCAACCGCATCAAAGAAGGTAAGGCGAAAAGTAAAAGTATAATTTTGCTTACCGACGGTTCAAACAACACCGGTTTGGTTGCTCCGATTAGTGCATCAGAAATTGCTAAAAACGAGAAGATTAAGATTTACACTATTGGTATTGGCACAAATGGCTTAGCTGATAGTCCTTCTTACGATGAATTTGGTCGCATAGTGTTCACTAAGCAACCGGTTGTGATTGATGAGGCAACGCTCAAAACAATCGCGAGCAATACCGGTGGTAAATACTTTCGCGCGACCAACAACAAGGTGCTGAGCGATATTTTTCATGAAATTGATCAATTGGAAAAGACAAAAATGGATGTTAGCCACTTCTCTCATACTGAGGACAACTTCATGCCATGGGCGTGGTTGTTGTTTGCGTTGGTAGGATTAGAGCTAGTGTTGCGTTACACCGTTTTCCGCACAATGCCTTAATTTATAAAAGAAAAATAAATTACACATTTATATATGTTTGATTTTGCAAACCCATATCTATTATCTCTGCTCGCTGCGGTGCCCGTGGTGTGGGGATTGTATGAATTAGCTCAACTATCGCGACGCCGTAAGTTGAAGCGATTTGGTAATCCGGCTATATATGCCCATTTGATGCCTGATGCTTCAAAATACAAACCCGCGATTAAAATAACGCTTCAATTGTTGGCTCTGATTGCTATCATATTTATTTTGGTGCGTCCTCGTTTCGGCGAAAAAGATGAGACAAAGTCAGTTGAAGGTATTGAAGTTATGGTCACATTTGACGTCTCAAACTCTATGTTGGCAGCATCGTCAGATGACCCGAAAAGCATAAGCCGTTTGCGTAGAGCGAAGCTATTGCTTGAGAAGCTAGTTGACCGTTTGGATAACGACAAGGTAGGCTTGGTAGTGTTTGCCGGAGAAGCAAAGACAAAAATGCCTATGACTACCGATTTCTATTCGGCTAAAATGTTTATAAATGAGTTGGAACCGTCGATGATACCTGTGCAAGGCACAGCAATCAGTGATGCGCTTGAGATGTCGATGAATGCGTTTAGCAAAAAAGAAGATGTGCATAAGGCAATCATTCTTATCACAGACGCAGAAGACCATGAGGGTCAAGCGCTAGAGACAGCAAAAGAAGCTGCTAAGCGCGGCATACAAGTGAACGTGGTTGGTGTTGGCACATCAAAGGGTGCACGCATACCATTGGGCAAAGGCTCGAAATCATATATGTTAGACCGTGAAGGTAACGAAGTTATCACCGCTGTTGACGAAAAAGCTGCAGCAGAGATAGCCGCAGCCGGAAAAGGAATATATGTGAATGGAGCTAACCCTACAGCTCTCGACAAACTTTCAGATGAGCTTAGCAAGTTAGGTAAGACTGAGCTTAAGAATGTGAGCTACAAAGTTAGCGCAGAGCAATTCCCTGTTTTTGCTTGGTTGGCATTGATTTTACTCGTAATAGATTTACTGGTTATCGAGCGCAAAATCAGCTGGCTCAAAAACGTCAACTTCTTTAGTAAGACAACTAAAAAACCGACTGAAAAATGAAACGCAAAAACTACATAAACATTGCCACACTGCTATGCATAGGCTTGAGCATGTGCACTTTTACGAGTTGCACACAGTCAGACATGAGCAATAAGGCAGAGCGCAATGCAATCAAGTCGGGTAACCGCAATTTTAATAAGAGCAAATTTGAACAGGCTATCAAAGATTATGATGAAGCACTAGAAGCGAATCATGATAGCGAAGCAGCAACTTATAATAAGGCATTGGCTGCACTTCACAGCCAATCATCAGATAGCACAGCGTTGAAGAAAGCGCGACTTGCGCTCAATGATTTAGCTAAAGGCGGCAGCGATGCCGCTATCAGCGAGAAAGCGCTCTATAATTTGGGGTGCGATGCCGTGTATCTTGGAGATTATCTGAAGAAAGCATCAGAAGACCCCAAGAATCAAAACTTTGCTGACTCGTTGAAGAGCATGTCAACAGAGAGCTATAAACAAGCTATCGAAGACTACAAGGCATTGTTGCGCAAGAAGCCCAATAACTTGCGTGCTGTGCAAAACTTGCGCATTGCTCAACTAAAACTTCCACCTGAAGAACAAGGTGGTGGCGGTGGGAACAATAATGATCAGAATAAAGATCAGCAACAGCAGCAAGACCAACAACAGCAACAACAAAATCAGAATCAGCAACAGCAACAACAGCAACAGCAGCAACAGAATCAGAACGATAAACAGATACTGCAGTCTGTTCAAGCTAAAGAAAACAAGACACGTAAAAAACAGCCGACAGAACCGGCTTATGGTCGCATGACAGAAAAACCTTGGTAAAGCGACATAATAATTTTTACAGTTGACACGTTTAAATATATTCCTACAACCACGATAAGTTGCCAAAGAGAAAGATGATAAAGATTAAAACAAGCATACTTACCTTATTGATGCTCTGTACCGGCTTGATAGGCATGGCGCAAGCATCGCTAAGCGTTCAGGCACCAGGGCAGGTGATACAGGGACGTAACTTCACTGTAACATTTCGTCTAGTAAATGCTGAAGGCTCTATATCAACAGCTCCCGAATTAAAGGGGTGTGTGCTACGCTATGGCCCGGCAAAGTCGACCATGCAAAGCTATGAATATATAAATGGCAAAAGCTCTTCAACTACGACATACGACTATTCATTCACATATTATGCGGAGAAAGCCGGTACGACGACCATACCATCAATGAGTTTAAACGTTGATGGTAAGACGTTGAAATCGCAGCCTAAAACAATCACAATCTTGCCACCTGATAAATCAGCGCAACAAGATAGTCGACAGAGCGCCGGCAATAGAGCTCCCGCCGGAAGTGTGAATAGTGGTAATGTAAAGAAAATCAATCCAAACGATTTGATTGTTACAGTAACACTTTCAAAAAATCACATCTATGAGCAGGAAGCTGTTATTGCAACAATTAAAGTATACACGAAGCATAATATTTCATCATTCCGTGCAACCACCCTACCCTCATTTGATGGATTTTTGAGTGAAGAATTAGAGGTGCATGAGCAACCGAAAATTGAGCACTTCCGCGGAGATAATTATTATTCAGCTGTGCTTAAACGTTGTTTGCTTTATCCACAAAAGAGCGGCACACTGAAGATTAACTCAGGACGTTATGATGTGACATTGGAAACATACGAAGAAATCTCGAATGGATTCTTCATCACACGTCG
The DNA here is from genome assembly GCA_964523655.1 of uncultured Bacteroides sp. GTDB lineage: Bacteria > Bacteroidota > Bacteroidia > Bacteroidales > Muribaculaceae > CAG-873. The sequence goes on along the minus strand of CAZGAN010000033.1, from coordinate 6,211 downwards.
CCCGATAGAGCAAAATATCACAACCGTATCGAATCAAGTGACTGTTAATGTGTCGCCGTTACCACAACCGCAACCGGCAGACTTTAGTGGGGCTGTGGGTAGATTTACCGTAAACACCTCGCTTGAGCCACAAACATTACGCACAAATGAGGCAGCAACATTCACATACACAGTGAGTGGAACCGGTAATATTAAATATTTGAAGACACCCGACATTGATTTTGGCCCAGGTATTGAAGATTATGACCCGGAGAGCGAAAGCGATGCACATTTCAATGGTTCGGACATGACAGGAACGTTCACAGCAACATATACAATTGTGCCGCAACAAGTTGGAGACTTTCATCTTGGAGCACAGAAATTTGTGTATTTCGACCCGGAAAAGAAAGCATACGTAACGCTCAATATACCAGAATACTCACGTCGTGTGGCAAAAGGCACAGCAACAGCCGCTACCGCCGTACAACAAACAGGTATAGATAAGCAAATTGATGATATTTTGTACATCAAGCCACTCAAAGGCGAGAAGTTGCATCAGGAGCACGAAAGAGCATTTTATACCACACTATATTTGCTTTGCTACATACTTATTGCTGCTGCACTAATAGCAACAATACTTATATACCGCCGTCAACTCAAGCTCAATGCCGATGTTGCAGGAAGACGCACCGCTCGAGCAAATCGCGTGGCAAATAAGCGTTTGAAACTTGCTCGCGCAGAGATGCAACAGCACCACAATGATGCGTTCTACACAGCATTGTCATCAGCGTTATGGGGATATATCGGCGATAAGCTTGGCATTCCGGCATCGGCACTCACTCGTGAGAATGTGAGTGAGAAATTGGCTGAGGCTGGAGCGAGTGAAGAGCTCATAGAACAAACTATCCATGTGATAGACGAGTGTGAAATGGCACGATTCACGCCGGAACATTCCGACACTGAAGTATCTACACTCTATCAAAATGCAACAGATGTGATCAACGGCCTAGAGGCCACAAAACGCAGCAAACAATGAAAAAGATATTGATTATAGCAGTTTTGGCTATTCAAGCCGTGAGTGCTCTAGCGTTGAGCAATGTTGAACGAGGAGACTCAGCATATAGCAAAAGTGCCTATACAGAAGCTCTCGGTTACTACACCGAAGCGCTAAACAAAGAAGGCAGTTCGTCGAACCTATATTACAATATAGGAAACACATACTTTCGACTAAACGATCTTGGACACGCTGTGATTAATTATGAGCGTGCGCTCATGGTTGATCCGTCGAACGAAGATGCCCGTACAAATCTTGAGTTTGTAAAGACGAAGATACAAGATAAGCCAGAAGATGATAGCACATTTTTGAGCAACGTGCATCAAAACATAATAGCCATGCACTCGCCAGATGCATGGGCATGGATAGCATTTACGCTATTTGTGATTGTTATTGGAGCAATTGCTGTGTATCTTTTCACTACAAACATCAATGTACGCAAAGCCGGATTCTTTGGAGGCATAGTTGTGCTTGTTGTGTTCTTGTATGTGCTAAGCGTAGCAAAAAGTGCAGCTGATGCCGTAGACGATCACGAACAAGCCGTCGTAATAGTTCCGTCAACGAACTTACGCTCGGAGCCGCAGACCGCACAATCAAAAACAGACAAAGTTGTGCCTATACATGAAGGCACAAAGCTCATAATTGTAGACTCACTTGCAACGCCCGATGACCCAGCAACAATGATGTGGTATGATGTAAAGATCAACAACAGCACACGTGCATGGGTTAGCTCGGCAGATGTAGAGCGTCTGTAATCGCAAAATACTATTATTATCTTGAGATTCAGATAATTATGCAAGTAAAAGTGATATAAACTTTAAATTATGTTGTAAAACATGTGAAAAATTTTATCATTTTTATTTGGAAAATTGAAAAAGACGCCCTAACTTTGGGACATAAGAAAAACCTCAGGTAATTCACCAAATAAATCAATACTCATCATGACAAAGACAATTACTTTTAACGAGCTACGTCACCTAAAAGACAGCTTGCCCGACGGTTCAATGCACAGAATTGCCGACAAACTTAACGTAACAGTTCAGACCGTACGCAATTACTTCGGCGGCAGCAACTATGACTTTGGTAAGAATCAAGGTGTTCATATCGAACCGGGGCCCAATGGCGGTATTGTTGTTCTTGATGACCCAACAATCTACGACATGGCAGTAGAAATACTGCAAGAGCAGGAATCAAAATGATTTTTGCAGCACGTACAAATCATCAACAAACATTCAACCAACTGATTAAAAAAACTTCAAACTCGCTCATTCTCCCTCTCTTCTCTTTTAATCGGTTGGGCGAAAATAAAATAAAAGGAATTGCGTCAGATAACAGTTGCCATACACACCTATGACCGCGCGGTAGAGCTGAAGAATAGGCTCGAAAACGAAGGTATAGCTACGGTGCTTCAGAATGTGAATCTTGAAAATCCGGTAGTATCATCGGGTGTGCGCGTGCGAATAAACGAGGAGGATCTACCGTTAGCGCTACGCATCATCGAAAATCCCGATATATTTCACGCGCAAGGCAACGCAAGCCAAGACACGACACATTCAATTTTAGTGCCCGTCGACTTTAGCGATCACTCAATCAAGGCAGCGAAAGTAGCCTTGGATTTGGCAGTGCAGCATAAGGCCGACGTTGTGTTTTTGCATTCATACATAGATCCATATGTAACCGGGAACGTGCAACTCACTGACACTCTCACGTTTGATTTGGCAGCAGATAGCGAAGCTCGCAACCAAATAGAGCAAACAGCCGAAACGCTCATGAAACGATTTAGTGAACGTTTACGAGAAAAGATCAAGCGTGGGGAATTGCCTGCAGTGAAATTTACGACTGCGGTAGTTGAAGGAGTGCCAGAAGATGCAATTGTTGACTATGCCAAAGAAAACACGCCGTATTTTGTGGTAATGGGCACACGTGGTTCGAAACGCAAATCAGCGGAACTTATTGGAAGTGTAACAGCTGAGGTGCTTGATAAATGTCGCATCACCCTACTCTCTATACCGGAGCCGTTTGAAGATGTGAATCCGTATGTGCCAAAGAACATACTATTTTTCAGCAATCTTGAGCAAGAAGATATACTTGCGATAGACACGATGGCTCGTATATTTGATAATGGCGAAGCCACAGTGACGATTGCGCACATACCAGGCAAGAAACGCATGTTTGAACCGAATGAAAAGACAAGCATGCAGTCACTGCTGAAGTATTGCACTGCAAACTATCCACGCCTTAAATTTAGAATTGAAGACCTATCAATTGACAACGTGCAGCAAGAATGTTTGAGTTTAGAAAAGAATCTCAATATAGACTTGATTGTTGTGCCCAACAAGCGCAAGAATGTGTTTGCACGATTTTTCAATCCAGGGTTAGCACATCGCATTCTAACGAATGCAGATTTGCCACTACTGGTGATTCGCGTATAAGATTTATTCAGTCATAGTGAGACCGTCAATATCGAGCAAGCGTGAACGCAGTTGCTCAGCGTCGTCGCGACGTACACTCACCTTCATAGAACAAGAGTTATCAAATACTTGTTCGAGCGTTGTGATGCCCGATTGCTTGGTAAGCTTCATAACATCGTTAATTGACATGTATGGGAAGGTGAATGATAGCACATCCTGCACATGGCACTCTTTTATTTTCGCTTCAGAGAGCGCTTCACGCGCAGCCTCACGATATGTGCTAATCAAGCCTGAAGTGCCTAGTTTAATGCCACCGAAATATCGCACAACAATAACTACTACATCTGTGAGATTGAACGAGTTTATTTGTCCGAGAATTGGCTTGCCGGCTGTGCCCGAAGGCTCGCCATTATCGCTTGACAGGCAATCTAGACGTTCCGGGCCTACCATGTAAGCCCAACACACATGCCTAGCATCGTAATACTTTTTAGAAATCTCAGCTACACGCTCTTTAGCTTCAGTTGCCGACTGCACATGAAAAGCGAAAGCAAGAAATTTGCTCATTTTTTCGGTGACTTTAGCGTCAGAAGGGCCTTCGATAGTGTAAAAAGTGTCAGACATTAAGAGGTAAAATTGGAAATTAGTTAAAAATATGATGCAAAGATAATAAATTTAACTGAATTTATTTTGAAAGAAATATATAGTTTAGTAATTTTGTGTGGTTAAAATGCCACCTAAGCATAATAACCTCAAAAATCTAATTGGATTAAAGACCAATATCAAAAAACAAAGTATACTTTAATAAAAACTTATCAACCATCCTGTTATGGCAGAGAACAAAGAAAAACTGTTCGACCAATTTCCCGGTGTGAGCTACGAAGAGTGGCGCGCCAAGGTTGAGACAGACCTTAAAGGTGCTGACTTTAACAAAAAATTGGTATGGAGAACAAACGAAGGCTTCAATGTGCAGCCTATTTATCGCGCTGAAGACATTGCCGACCTTAAAACTACCGACTCGCTCCCCGGCGAATTCCCCTACGTACGCGGCACACGCACAGACAATGATTGGCTAGCTCGCCAAGAAATCATTGCAGACACAGCAGCCGGTGCAAACGAAGTAGCACTTGATGTGCTCAACAAGGGAATAACCTCTCTCGGTTTCAAAGTATCAGAAGGCACAAAAGAAGAAATTGCAACACTTCTCAAAGACATCTACGTTCCGGCAGTAGAAATCAACTTCACATGCTGCCCCGGCAAAGCATTGGCAGTAGCTACAGCTTTGGTAGAGTATTTGAAAGAGAACAATGCTCTTGAAACATTTAAAGGATCAATCGACTACAATCCGTTGCGCAAAGCCTTGCGTCATGGTGCAGGCAAAGTTGATGCTAATGTTATAGCAGAGACAAAAGCAATTCTTGAAGTTGTACGTCCCGTTAAGAACTTGCGAGTACTTTCAGTTAACTCAGATATGCTTTGCAACAGCGGTGCATACATTTTCCAAGAGCTTGGATATGCACTTGCATGGGGTGCTGATTGGTTGACACAGCTCACAGAAGCAGGTCTTGACATTAACGAAGTAGCAAATCGTGTGAAGTTTAACATGGGTGTTTCGTCAAACTTCTTCATGGAGTTGTCAAAATTCCGTGCAGCACGTATGCTTTGGGCTCAAATTGTAGAGCAATACAAACCCACTTGCCCTTGTGCAGCAAAAATGTTGTGCCACGCAACAACATCAGAATTTAACCAAACAATTTTCGATGCACACGTAAACTTGTTGCGTAGCCAAACTGAGACAATGTCAGCAGCACTTGCATGCGTAGACTCAATCACAGTTACACCGTTTGATACACCCTACAAAACTCCGGATGCATTCTCAGAACGCATAGCTCGTAACCAACAATTCTTGCTTAAAGAAGAGAGCCACCTCGACAAAGTTGTTGACCCCGCCGGTGGTTCTTACTATGTTGAGACTCTCACAGTCTCTATCGCTAACGAAGCTTGGAAACTCTTCCTTGACGTTGTTGAAAACGGAGGTTTCTTTGCTCAATGCAACGAAGGCAAAGTGCAAGCAAGTGTTAATGAGAGCTGCGCAAAACGTCACACAGACGTTGCTCGTCGCAAAGAGATATTGCTTGGTTCAAACCAATACCCCAACATCAACGAAAAAACAAACGGTAAAATTGAAAAGACCGGCAATGCATGTGCATGCAAATGCGGTGAAGAAGGAGAAGGTGGCTTGAGCATGAAACGTGCAGCTACTGACTTCGAAGAATTGCGTCTTGCAACAGAAGCAGCATCAAATCGTCCGAAAGTATTTATGCTCACAATCGGCAACTTGGCAATGCGTCTTGCTCGTGCACAATTCTCAACTAACTTCTTTGGTTGCGCAGGTTACGAAATCATCGACAACCTTGGCTTTAACACAGTTGAAGAAGGTGTTGACGCAGCACTAGCAAAAGGTGCCGACGTGATTGTGCTTTGCTCTAGCGATGACGAATATGCAGAACTTGCTCCCGCAGCATTCAAATACCTCAACGGCCGTGCACAATTCGTGGTAGCCGGAGCGCCCGCATGCTCAGAAGACCTCAAAGCAGTAGGCATCAACGACTTCATCAACGTGCGCAGCAATGTGCTTGAGACACTAAAAGATTTCAATAACCGACTTCTCAAATAATACGCCACATGAAACCCGATTTTAAAACCATAGATATCAATAAAGACGGTTTCGGCGCACAACACGCCGCCGTCAACAACGGCGAAGAATGGC
>CAZGAN010000032.1:3076-16113 GCA_964523655.1 uncultured Bacteroides sp. | reverse complement strand
ATCCACTGAAGGACAACCGCAATGTAATAAATCGCTGCAATCATACTGCTAATATTTTATTTCTGTGTATTCAACATCTTCAATGTCAGCACCATACCAGTTGTTGAGATTACGCTTTAGCGTTTTAGTGTAATCTATCGCTGCTTCTAAAACTTTTATTTGATTTTGTAATTTTGACAAATTTTGATCACAAATATCTATACATGGAGCGAAATATTTGAAGTAAGTTGCATCGTCGTTTAAGTACTTGTTCTCTATCTCTGAAAACATTTTATTTACAGAAGCAATGATTTCTGCCTGGGTCTTAGCAAATTTATGTTTCTCTGATTCTCGTTTTATAAAACAGAATACATCAATAGCTATACTAACGAAACCCATAGCCTTTCCGATTTTCCCTGCCATTTTAATTGCGCCCCATGGTTTAAATTTGAATGATGGATAAACCACCGAGCGGACGGCTTTGATTGTATCAGAAGATACTTTTGTGTTCTTTAAAAAAGAAGAACAGGATTTTAGCATATTCTCGCTTAAATCGCTCATACGATCAAAATCGGCAGATATGTTCGACGAACGAAAACTTTCCTCATTGATTTCGGAATATTCTGAGAAAATTTCGTCAATATCACGAGTGAGGCGCGCACCTTTTTCTCCTAAATGTTCATTAGTAACTTCGTTGAAATTATCCATAGTTGCATTTTTTATTGCATATACGACGTTACTGTTTTTGTTCTTTAAGGCTTTAGTAAGGTTCCTTTTTTGATCTTTTGCATCTCGTCTCAAGTTATCAAGTTTTCGTTTTGCATCTTCTTCTATATCTTTTAATTGTTCAAGTGGCTTTTTATTTCCACTTTCATATATAGATATTTTTTTCGAAAAATCTCGCAAAACATCTGTAATTGTGCTTAGACATACGTTTTGAGCAACGCTGTCTTTGTCGATGTTCTTAGTTACTTTGCTAATGCATTTTTTTAATGATTCTATGTGAGAATATGTTTCATATCTTTTCTTATTATCATTAGCAAACCAATAGTCTAACCCTTTGCCAAAGGGATTTGCAGCGATACATGCAACATTGAGTGACTCTTTCTCGCTCTCTGATAGATTGATAATCCTTTGTAATCGAGAAATTAGATTTTCGCTTTTAATTCGTTCTCCATTAGCAAAATCTTCTTTATCTGACAACTCAAAGCCTGCTTCGTCCATTTTGTTAATGACAAAAATCGTATTATTGAGCTTGCCAAGATCGCGTAGCACCCAATGTAGTATCTGCGAGTGACTATCTTTAATTGGATTAACTGCATTCGTTACATACATTATCACATGTGCTTGTGCTAAGTATTTTCGAGTTATATCAGAATAGCGAACTTTTGAACCTTCATACTCACGCTCTTTCGTGCCGAATAATCCAGGAGTGTCGACAATTTCAAAATCTTTGCCTAACGACTTAACTTCATAGTGTGTAAGCTCATCAGATGATTCTGAGACAGCAATCTTCATCTCGGGCAATTTCTGGCCAAGATAACCGGCTATAGCTGTTGTTTTGCCATCAGAAAAAGCTCCCATTAGAACTATTCTAATTTTATCAGTTTTTGAATTTTCAATGGCTTTGTTAATCTGTGTTGTTAAATCAGAGACTTCAATACCATTCTTGTCGGCTTCTGATAAATAGTTCTTTAGTTCAACTAATTTGTTATTAGATTTCATCGCTGTTTATTTTATTTAAGTATCTTTTTAATTCGACTATAGTTGTTTCGACCAACGTATTATATTGAGTGATTGAATTTAATGTTATATCTACAGCTGCGTTAATCTGTTTTACCTTGTCGGTTAATTTGGATTTTAAGCTATCATTATTAGCGGAAATTTGGCTGTATAGTTCCTTTACTTTTGCTTTTATTTGCTTGTCTGCCTCTTCTTTTGCTCGGCGTCGTTGCTTGCTCGCACTAGAAAATAGCCCACTAAAAAAACCGACAACCCCACCAACGACACCGCCAATAATATTGCCAATGCCAGGGACAATAGATCCTAACCAACATCCTGCTCCTGCACCGCTAGCTATACTTAGTCCGGTATAACCAACGTCTTTTAATTTAATGCCATTTGCATCATCAATTTTACCAGAGTCAATGTTAAAGGTTAAAACGTTTGATATATTTATATTCTTGAAATCAGAATTTATACCTGGTACCTCAGACTTTAGGTACTTGATTCTTTTATTTATGTTTTCTGAGAGCATGCGAATATATTCGTCTATTACTTTCGTAAGCTCCCCTGATAAACATTTAGAATACTTATCGTTTATTGTGTCTAAATTCTGCGTATCATCATTATCGATGGCATTATGAATCTCAACTTTAAGTTGATAAATGAGTTCATCTACTTTATTTATTTGAGCACGTTTTGCGCGCATCGCTATATTGTTGACATCGTTGATGTTTTCATTCTTGAAATTTTTGATTTGTGTTATATTCCTATCAAACTTATCCTTTTCGTTATTGAATAGCTTTGTAATACCACTAATAGAGTTTTTACAGATTGATTGAATTTTGTGCTTGTTAACGTCTTGTATTACTCTTGTGTAATTTTCTGATTCCTTATCTATTAAGTCAAAAATTGCTGAGATATTACTAACTTCTTTTATTTTTTCTCGGGCTAGTTCTTTATCATTGTTAAAATCTGTTTTAAATATTTTTATTAGTGTAGATTGTTTCTTTTTTAGAAACCTCCTTTTGAATGAGAAATTGGCATATGAGCACATCGCTAAAAGACCTTGCACAGGAGTTACTGATTCAAATTTATCACCAATGATTTGTTTGAATGATAATCTAACCTGTTCAATGACTGTATAATCATTTTTAGTAATTGTAAAACTTTTTCGAGTTTCAGGGAACTCGATATAACGTTCAGCATTAGCCCTAACGTTATAGATTACGTTTACTTTAACCCAATCAGCGAGGTATTCTTTAATTTTAGAGGCTGTACCTGTATCAATATTTTTGTTTTGCCCATGGACATAAAACACGTAGTGTGCTTTACTAAGGGCCTCTTTGATACCGTCTGTATATTCTGATTCATTACCTTCTATACCCGGTACATCTATGAGTGTAAAAGGTTTATTATTGTATGTTAGATTATATTCGTGATAATCTTTGGTAAAGTCATGTCGACCATCACCAACGATCGCACCGTCTTTTGATGGTATGAGTAGTCTAAATATATGAGCGATAGGAGAAAATATTTTATGGAATATACCGCTAGTTTGAGATTCTTGTAAATTATAATTTTTTAGGAGAATTCTTAGACTTTCTATTATAGTGCTTTTGCCGGCATTAGTTTCGCCAAAGAATGCAATAACAAGCCTATCCCATACAATATTCTCTAATATCTTGCGCTCTTTAGAAATTTCGGAGATGTCAGCATTTATTTCCCCACAAAAGTCGTCTTTGATTTTGGTTAGTTCACTATTTCTGAGATTGAGTTTTTTGATATTATTAACTCTATTTTTGAGAATAGAGGATAATTCATCGTAGTAACTAAGTACTTTGGATTTGCTATCAATTTCCATAATATAATCGTTTATCGAATTTGGTTTATAGGTCTACTTATTCTCGCACTACTTTATTAATAATCTGTGTTACATGATGGAATACTATTGTCGGAAATTATACTAATTCATCGACTTATTGAGATTATTTCTTAAAACAATTTTGAGCTAATTTTTATCGAAATTAGAATTGCCAGGTATTATTCCATTTTCATGAGTTAATTAAATTAATAAGTTGAAGTGAGTTCTTATTTGAGATAATGAATGGTTAGGAAACAGGAAAGACGTGAGGGTTGCCATGCGTCCAAAATCTAAGAGGAAAATTGTTGGCAGAATTACTTCATTGGATGCCAACGTTCCGGCCAAGGAACCTTCAGTAGTTTGGAGCAGGTATCTGCCTCACGCCTATGTATTTGTTTTTCGTGTAGATGAAATGTACAGAAAAGGATACAAAAGTAGCGAGCATTAACCGCCTTAGTAACCGTTACTGAATAAAATCTGGCCGGATTTTCCTTAGATGGGCTTTTAGGGCGTACGCTTTCTTGTGTTTAGTGAAAGAAGTTCACGACGCAAAGATAGCAAATTTTGATTAATGCTCGCTACAAAAAAGTGTGTTTTTTGTGCAAGTATGAGTGTATTTTTTGTCATTTCGATAGGAGTTAGTTTTTAATAATCGCAAAATTATATTATGGCAATAAGAATTTTGTTGTAATTACAATGAAAATTTCATTGGAGCGAGCGATTTTTTTGTAACTTTGCAGCCAAACCAACCATTTTGACAATGAAAAAGTTATTCTTCACCCTTATAGCAGTCTTGGCATTGCTGAGTGTTGGAGCTCAAACAAAAACGTTGACTCCAGACCAGAAATTGCGATATGCCGAGGCTATCATTGAGAACTATTATGTTGACGATGTGAATTCGGATAGCCTTGTAACAGAGGCAATTGTGGCCATGCTGAAGACGCTTGACCCACACTCGGCATACTCAACGCCTAAGGAGACCGAGGCGCTCAATCAGCCGCTCGAAGGTAAGTTTAGCGGCATAGGCGTGCAGTTCTCAATTGTGCGCGACACGGTGTGTGTGGTGCAAACAGTGTCGGGTGGTCCCTCGGAGAAGGTAGGCATCATGCCCGGCGACCGTATTATTTATGTGAATGACACATTGTTCAGCCATCCGAAGATGGAGATTCCCGATGTGCACAAGAAGTTGCGTGGTCCGAAGGGCACCGTGGTTAATTTGAAGATTAAACGCGGCAGCAACCCCGATTTGATAGAATTTCGACTTGTGCGCGACGATATACCTATTTATAGTGTAGATGCTGTCTACATGGCAGCGCCCGAGGTTGGCTATGTGCGCATCAGCCGTTTTGCCGAGGACACTCCCAATGAGTTTGACCGCGCCGTAGAGCGCTTGAAAGCGAAAGGTATGCGCCACATAATCATTGACCTTGAGGACAATGGCGGAGGCTATCTTGGCGCTGCATACGAGTTGTCATCGCGTTTGCTCAATCGCGGCGATTTGGTGGTGTACACCAAGGCTACGAAGGGCGATGCTTCAAAGCTATATGTTGACAAGCAATACAAAACCGATATTGACCGCGTGGTGGTGATGGTTAACCAATATTCGGCATCGGCAAGTGAGATTTTCTCAGGCGCAATGCAAGACCAAGACCGTGGCGTGATTGTTGGCCGCCGCACATTTGGCAAGGGGCTTGTGCAACGTCCGTTCCCGTTCCCCGACGGCTCAATGATTCGTCTCACCACATCGCGCTACTACACCCCGTCGGGCCGCTGCATACAGAAGCACTACGAAAAAGGACAAGGCGAGGAATATCAGCTCGATATGCTCAACCGCTACAATAACGGTGAGTTGTGGAGTGCCGACTCAATACACTTCGACGAAAGTCAACGCTGCGAAACGCTCAAAAATCACCGCACAGTGTACGGCGGCGGAGGCATCATGCCCGACCGCTTTGTGCCGGTCGACACATCAAACTATTCAGTCTACTACCGCGACCTCGTGGCAAAGAGCGTGATATCGCAATTTTGCATGGACTACATTGAGGGTCACCGCACTGAGCTCCTGGCAAAATATCCGAATGAAGATGCTTTTGCTGCCGGATATTCGGCTTCGACAGTGATACCCGAGCTTGTTGCTAGCGGAGAGAAAGCCGGAGTGCCCGTCAACGAGGAGCAACTTGCCACCTCACGCAAGATGATTGAGGCTATAATTAAAGGTCTTTTCGAACGAGATTTGTATGAAAACGGAGCATATATGCGTTCGGTGAATCCGCTCAATCCGGTCTACGCCGAGGCTTTGCGCATCATCACCAGCGAGAAGGAATATAATTCGCTGCTCAACACAAAGTAATACGTATACTCTGACCTATGACCATTAGCGAGCAAGCACACGCGTTGTTGCGAAAATTTTATGGCTATGACACATTTCGCCCCGGCCAGCTTGAGATTATAGAAGCTTTGTGCTCCGGGCGCGATGCCGTGGTGATTATGCCCACGGGTGGAGGTAAGTCGATATGCTACCAGATGCCGGCGCTGCTCTCAGAAGGCTGTGCCGTGGTGGTGTCGCCGCTGATAGCGTTGATGAATGACCAAGTGATGGCTTTGTCGGCAAATGGCATACCGGCTGCCGCTATCAATTCAAACATTGACGAGGCTCACAACCGCGAGGTGATGGAGCACGTGTTTGCCGGGCGCATAAAGTTGCTTTATGTGTCGCCCGAGCGCTTGATTAGCGATATGCCACAGTGGTCAGATCAGATGAAAATAAGCCTGTTTGCAATTGACGAGGCGCATTGCATTTCGCAGTGGGGCCACGATTTTCGCCCGGTGTACACCTCGCTGGCATCAATACGCGACAAATACAGTGATGTGCCGATTGTTGCGCTGACGGCTACCGCCGACCGATTGACGCGCGACGATATAGCCACGCAATTGCATCTTCGCGATCCGTATCGCTACATAGGCTCGTTTGACCGCCCGAATATATCAATAAATGTGTTGCCCGACCCTGGGCGCGCACGCCGTCTCAATATCATCAGCAAGCTTATTGACGAGCATCCCACCGATTCAGGTATTGTCTATTGTTTGAGTCGTGCGAAGGCCGAAGATATGCATGAGGCATTGTCGGGGCGCGGCTATAGGGCAGTGTGCTACCATGCCGGCATGTCGGCGGCAGCGCGCAATGCCTCGCAGCGTGCATTTGTTGACGGCACGGCGCAAGTGGTGTGCGCAACAATAGCCTTTGGCATGGGCATAGACAAAAGCAATATACGCTGGGTGGTGCACAACAACATGTCGGCAAATATAGAAAGCTACTATCAAGAAATAGGACGTGCCGGACGTGATGGCTTGCCAGCTAAAGCTATAATGTTTTATTCGCTTGGCGATGTGATAACCTTGCGCCGCTTTGCCGAAGACTCGGGCCGCCCGCAAGTAAACACGCAGAAGCTGGAGCGCATGAAAGAATTTGCCGAGGCTTCGGTGTGCCGACGTCGCATATTGCTGAGCTATTTCAACGAGGAAGTGAACCACGATTGCCATAATTGCGACGTGTGCTTCGACCCGCCGGCACGCTTTGACGGCACGCGCCTGGCGCAAATGGCAGTGAGTGCCGTGATACGCACCGAGCAAAAAATCGGCGCGTTCATGCTCATCGACATACTTCGCGGCAGCGGACGCGCTGAGCTGCTGCAACGCGGCTATGACCGCATAAAAACCTACGGTGTGGGCCGAGATCTCAGCTCTGCGGAGTGGCGCACTTATGTGTCGCAAATGCTGCAGCTGGGTGTGTTTGAGATTGCCTACGATGATAATATGCACTTGCGTGTCACCCCGTTTGGCATGCGTGTGGTGCGCGGAGAGACGCAGCTCATCATGGCGAAATACTATCAGCAGCAATACAATCGCTACACCAAAAAGGCTGCGGCACCGAAACAAAATCCCGACGACCGCTTGCTCGTGCAACTCAAAACCGCACGCACCACTTTGGCTGAGAAAGAAAAGCTTGCGCCCTACATGGTGCTGAGCGATGCCTCACTGCTCGATATCGTTAAGCGTAAGCCTACTAATATGGCAGAATTTGCACAGGTGCACGGTGTTGGTGAAGTTAAGACTGTGCGCTACTGGAAAACGTTTGTCGGTGTGGTGCGAAAAGCGCTGAAAATGACAGTAGCCACAACAAAAGGCTCAACTTATCGCGAGACACTGTTGCTGCGCAATGCCGGGAAATCGGTGAAAGAAATAGCAGAGACAAAAGGAGTGTCGGAAGGTACAATATACTCGCACCTCGCCAAACTTATTGACGAAGGAGAAGTGACTGATTTTAAGGGATTGATAACGCGTGAGCAGTATCAGATATTCCTCGATGCCATGCGCAAAGACCCGGAAAATGCGCTGCGCAACATCACACCGCTGCTTCCCGCAGGTATGCCCACGTTGGCGCTTGCCATATCGCGAGCGCTGAAAAAGAGCAAAAATCAATAGCCTGATTTGCGCAGTGGGGGTATTTTTGATTGTTGCGGGGAGAAATTGTTGCCACCGCCGCCGTAATTGTTGTTGCCTTTGTTGATGCAATTTTCAAGTATGTTGTAAAGTATACCGCCCACGTCAATGCCTAGGTCAACACCGCTCGATGTGCGATAATAGGGCATAAGTATTGGCTGTGTATCCCAGTGACGGCTGCCCAACGAATAGTAACTTTGAGCACCGGCTTTTACGCCCCAATGAGATTCGCCGAAATGATAGTCAACAAAGCCACCGAAGTTTGGATAGTCAATAAATCCGAGCATTGCCGGCTGCGTGATGCGCGAGCGTGTGGCATAAGAGCCAAAACCCGTGACGCTTACATTGTCAGAAATTTGATATGAGAGAGAACCGCCGTAGCCCCATTGTGTTGAAAGGCCGCGGAAATATCCTATCTTTGTTGCCGAGCCGTATGCGGTGAGGGTGAATCTGCCGAGCTGCTGATGAAAGTTGAGTATGGCGCTTTCCATATTCATCAAACCGGGGAAAACGTCGGTGCGTCCGGCGGCAACTAATGCACCGTTGTACCAGCGAAGCATGGTGGCATTGCCGGGATAGTTTTTAGGGTAATAGATATTTGGCATGTCGTGAGCACCAATGCTGTCGCGATATTCGTCATATTTTTCTTGATAAGTGTTGAGCGTTGGCGCTATTTGCAATGAATCAACAACCGGCTTGCTCAGCTCAGGTGATATCGGCGACAACGGTGATATTGGCTGATACGGATTGTTTATAGTCAACGTGTCGGGGATTTCATGTTGAGCAAAAGCAGCAAAGTGTGCGGCAATTGCAATGGCTGCAATGGTGAGGTGTCGTTTCATAAGCAAAGCAATTTTTGTGAGGAGAAAAAACGGAGGGTGGGGCGAAAGCCCGCGCCCTCCGGTGTGATTTTTTTGTGCGTGTGAGGCAGCGTTATTTGATGACGCCGAGTTTTTTGCCGACTTTGACGAATGCGGCAATTGCGCGGTCGAGGTGCTCGTGAGTGTGACCTGCTGAGAGTTGCACACGTATGCGAGCTTGTCCTTTGGGCACAACCGGATAGTAGAAACCGGTCACGTAGATGCCTTCTTTTTGCATTTCGGCAGCGAACTCTTGAGAGAGTTTTGCGTCGTAGAGCATAACTGCGCAGATAGCGCTTTGTGTGGGTTTGATGTCGAATCCGGCAGCGAGCATTTTTTCGCGGAAGTATTCAACGTTGCCCATTAGGCGAGTGTGAAGGTCGTCGCTTTCGCCGAGCATCTTAAACATTTCGAGGCTTGCGCCAACAATCGACGGAGCCACAGAGTTAGAGAAGAGGTAAGGACGAGAGCGTTGACGCAACATGTCGATAATTTCTTTGCGACCGGTAGTGAAGCCGCCCATAGCGCCGCCAAAAGCTTTGCCAAGAGTGCCTGTGAAGATGTCGATTTTGCCGTAAAGATTGTATTGCTCGGCAACACCGTGACCGGTAGCACCAACAACACCGGCAGAGTGACTTTCGTCAACCATCACAATTGCGTTGTATTTTTCAGCAAGTTCAACTATTTTGTCCATAGGAGCAACGTTACCGTCCATAGAGAACACGCCGTCGGTAGCGATGAGGCGGAAGCGTTGAGCTTGAGCTTCTTGCAAGCATTTTTCGAGCTCAGCCATGTCAGCGTTAGCGTAGCGATAGCGTTTAGCTTTGCAGAGGCGCACGCCGTCGATGATAGAAGCGTGGTTGAGAGCATCGCTGATGATGGCGTCTTCTTCAGTCAAAAGGGGCTCAAAGAGGCCGCCGTTAGCGTCGAAGCAAGCAGCGTAGAGGATTGTGTCTTCGGTGTGGAAGTATTCGCTGATAGCCTTTTCAAGTTGTTTGTGCAAGTCTTGAGTGCCGCAGATGAAACGAACTGACGACATGCCAAAGCCGTGAGAGTCCATAGCGCTCTTAGCAGCGTTGATGAGACGCGAGTTGTCAGAAAGGCCTAAATAGTTGTTAGCACAGAAGTTTAGCACCTCGGTGTTGGCTCCTTCAACGGTAATATTAGCTTTTTGAGCGGATGTGATGATGCGCTCATTTTTGTAGAGTCCGGCATCTTTGATGTCTTGCAACTCTTTTTGAAGATGTGACTTAAAATCGGTAAACATGATATCGGTCTGTTGATAGTGAAAATTTTCCCTCAAAATTAATCATTTTTGCTGAAAAAATGCTACTTTTGTGGTGAATATATCTATAACATTAAAAAGTTATCTTCCCAATGAAGAATATCCTAATAATTGGCTCAACCGGGCAAATAGGCTCTGAGTTGACAGCAAAGTTGCGTAAGGAGTATCCTAATGGTAACGTTGTTGCCGGTTACATCAGAGGTCAACGATTAACCGATGAGCTTCTTGAATCAGGTCCGTGTGCTCTTGTTGATATCACAGAGCCTCAGGAAATTGCCGATGCGGTGAAGAAATATAACATTGACAGCATCTACAACCTCGCAGCTATACTTAGCGCTGTTGGCGAAAAAAATCCACAATTAGCATGGAAAGTTGGTGTTGGTGGCGTTTACAACACACTTGAAGTTGCACGCGAATTGAAATGTGCTGTATTCACTCCCAGCTCTATCGGCTCTTTTGGCCCTGAGACTCCCCACGATAAGACTCCCCAAGACACAATTCAACGCCCGCGCACCATCTACGGTGTAACTAAAGTGACCGGCGAAATGTTGGCAGACTACTATGCTCTTCGTTTTGGCGTGGATGCTCGCTCGGTTCGTTTCCCCGGCTTGATTAGCTATGTTACACCTCCCGGCGGTGGCACCACCGACTATGCTGTTGATATCTACTATTCAGCCGTGAAGGGTGAAACTTTTAAATGCCCCATTGCTGCCGGAACATACATGGACATGATGTATATGCCCGACGCTTTGCGCGCTGCCGTAGAAATCATGGAGGCTGACCCCACACGCTTGAAACACCGCAACTCGTTTAACGTTGCTTCAATGAGTTTCGACCCTGAAATCATCTATAATAAGATACGTGAATACGTGCCCGACTTTAAGATGGTTTATGAAAATGACCCGTTGCGTCAAGCTATTGCCGACTCATGGCCTAACTCACTCGACGACACTTGTGCTCGCGAAGAATGGGACTGGAAGCCTGAGTATGACCTCGATGCTATGACTAAAGATATGCTCGAAAAACTCCGCATTAAATTCGGAAAATAAGATACGCAAAAAATACTTTCAAAAAAGGGAATGTCGGCTTTGTCGACATTCTTTTTTTTGATGTAAATTAGAATATTATTGAGATTTTCTGTAATTTTGTGAACAATCAACCCACTTGGCTATGTCAGACTTTAATATCCACATATTAGGCTGTGGCTCGGCAACACCTTCGTTTAGGCATTTGCCCGCATGCCAGGCAATTGAGTATCGCGGACGAGTGATGCTTATTGACTGCGGTGAAGGCGCTCAATTGTCAATACGCAAGCAACGGCTGAAATTCTCTCGCATCACCGACGTTTTTATTTCGCATCTGCATGGCGACCACATACTTGGCTTGCCCGGTTTGTTGTCGACATTGTCGTTGCATGAAGTTGGCGGATGTGTGCGCGTGCATGTGTTTGAAGACGGTGCGAAATTGCTCGACCAAATCATGCGTGTGGTTTGTCATGAAACTACATTTAAAATAGAGTATGACATTATTAGTCCTGATGGTGGTGTGCTGATTGATGACGATTCGCTGACGGTGCGCTCGTTCCCGTTGTATCATGGAGTGCCGTGCGTTGGCTTCCGCTTCGATGAGAAACCGAAATTGAGGCATTTGCGCGGCGATATGGTCAAATTTTTTAACGTGCCCATTCGCGAGTTGGCAAACATAAAGGCAGGCAAAGATTTTGTTACTGACGATGGTCGTGTGATTGAAAATGCGCGTCTCACCACCGATGCTGACCCATCAATGAGCTATGCCTATTGCTCTGACACTATGTTCGACACTCGCGTGGCTGAATCGGTGCGCGGAGTGCATACGCTCTATCATGAGGCAACTTATGTTAGCGATTTGGAGCAGCAAGCGCGTCGTCGTGCTCACTCAACAGCTCGTCAAGCTGCTGAAATTGCAAAAATGGCAGGTGCAAAACAACTGATTTTGGGGCACTATTCGAAACGATATAACGACATGGAGCAGCATGTTAACGAGGCTCGTGCTGTGTTTGAAAATACTATTGCCGGAGACGAGGGAATGGTGATTGCGCTGTAAGAAAGTAAAAAGTAAAGAGTAAGTGGTTGTGCGTTAGCCTTGTAGGGGTGCAATTCATTGCGCCCGCATCCGGATGGCAGACCGCGACTCACTCCAAATAAGCAAGAATATTATGGCAATTGATTTTTTTAGTGATGAACGATTTATGACTATGGCGTTGCTAGAGGCGCGCAAAGCTTATGCTGAGGGCGAGATTCCTGTTGGCGCCATTGTGGTGTGCGGTGGCAAAGTGATAGGCTCCGGTCATAATATGACTGAGGCGCTAACCGATGTCACAGCCCACGCTGAAATGTTGGCCATAACATCAGCCTCAAATACACTTGGCGGCAAATATCTGAAAGATTGCACCCTTTATGTCACCGTTGAGCCGTGTGTGATGTGCGCCGGCGCAATTGGGTGGAGTCAGCTCAGCCGCATTGTGATTGGCTGTGCCGATGAAAAACGCGGATACACAAGCTACACTTCTCGCACTCCGTTTCATCCGAAAGCTCAGGTCACTACCGGCGTGTGTGAGGATGAATGTCGCGCGTTGATGCAAGAATTTTTCAAATCACGCCGATAACGTATTCTTGCGATAAAATTTGATTATCTTTGAAAAATGTGTATCTTTGCACAAAAGTGGTTGGAAAAATGTGAGGAATCACACATTTTCATAAGATAAACACATTTTGCCATGCAAATACAACGTCAAATATTTGAACAACTATCTCGTTGGAAAACCAGTCCCGAGCGCAAACCATTGATT
>CAZGAN010000032.1:0-2976 GCA_964523655.1 uncultured Bacteroides sp. | reverse complement strand
AGGGGCTATGGCTGAAAATTATGTGCTCCAATCGCTGTTGTCGCAATCAGAAATAAAACCACGATATTGGACATCATCGGCCACTGCCGAAGTCGATTTTATTTGGCAAGTTGGGCTAGAGGTTGTGCCCATTGAAGTGAAGTCAGGTAAAAGCACGCAAGGAAAAAGTTTGAGCGTGTACTGCAATCACTATAACCCGGAGAAAATGATTTGTTTTTCTCTAAATAACATGAAGCAAAGTGAAAGGCTGATTAGCATACCAATTTTTTTGGCTGATTGGACCTTACGCATACTTGGCAAATAATGTAAATGAATAAACGTCAATGAAATATTTTCTTATAGCCGGTGAAGCGTCGGGTGACCTTCATGCCGCACAACTTATAAAACAAATAAAACTTCAAGATGCAGCCGCCGAATTTGTTTTTCTTGGTGGCGATTTGATGCGCGATGCCGCCGGATGTGACCCTCTGGTGCACTACAAGGAAATGGCATACATGGGCTTTAGTGAGGTGTTGCGCAATCTAGGCAAAGTGGCTCGCAACTTGCGCACGGCAAAGCGTGCTGTGGTGGCTGAAAAGCCCGATTGCTTAATTCTTATTGATTATCCAAGCTTCAATCTGAAGGTCGCTAAAGAGGCTAAAAAGCATGGCATAAAAGTGTTCTACTATATATCGCCAAAAGTGTGGGCGTGGAAGGAGTGGCGCGTGAAAACAATAAAACGTCTTGTTGACAAGATGTTTGTTATCTTTCCGTTTGAAGTTGATTTCTATCGCGACCGCCATAACTACGAGGTGCAGTTTGTTGGCAATCCATCAGTTGGCGAGATTGATGAAGAATTAGCCTCAATGAGTGGCCGTGCCGACTTTATCAACCGCAATAGTTTGCGTGATAGACCAATGATTGCAATTTTACCCGGAAGCAGACGTGGCGAGATAAAAAACAATCTGCCGATTATGGTGGCTGCAGCTATGCAATTCCCGCAGTATCGTGGCATTGTGGCTGCTGCTCCGGGCATAGACCCCGAATTTTATAGACAATTCACCGATTTGCCGCTGGTCACCGGACAAACCATTGAGCTACTTCACCATAGCCGAGGTGCCATAGTGACTTCAGGCACGGCAACGCTTGAAACTGCATTGGTTGGCACACCACAAGTGGCATGCTATCGCGCTAACGGGTCGGAGTTGTCATACAAAATAATGAAGCGCTTGCTGAGCGTGCACTTTGTGACACTACCCAACCTCATAGCCAATCGCGAAATCATAGGCGAAATGCTTTTGCACATGTGCACTCCAAGCGCTGTGGCTGACCGCCTTGCACCGTTGTTGCGTGAAGGCGCAGCGCGTGAGGCTATGCTGAGCGATTACGCTGAGATGCGCAAAACTCTTGGTGAGAAAGATGCGGCAACAGCAGCTGCTGAAGGCATCATCTCTGCACTCAAGCAATAAAACGAGCCCAAAAGCCGTTATATATTGAAAATTTTTGACAATGAAACGTATACTCTATATATTTGCAGTGTTGGTGGCATTGATGGCAACATCGTGCATTGACGATAGCATCAGCACTTCGCCGTCTGATGTGTTAGACTTTTCTACCGATACCCTCAAAATGGGCACAGTGTTTACCGAAGAAGTAACAACTACACAACGATTCACCGTTTACAATCGTAATGACAAAGGCGTGAGCATTAGTGATATACGTCTTGGCGGCGATAACGCTTCTCTATTTCGTCTCAATGTTGATGGCATGAGCGGCTCAGAGTTCTCAAATGTTGAAATCAGAGCCAATGACTCTATCTTTGTGATGGTTGAGGCCACTCTTCCGGCAAACAATAAAGATATACCTGTTGATGTTAATGCCACCGTTAATTTCACCACTAACGGTGTGGCACAAAAGGTGGTGGTGAATGCTGTGGGCCAGGATGTTGAGCGTCTTCATGCCGTGACAATTGATGCCGACACTCGTTTCAGCGGCACAAAGCCCTATCAAGTGTATGATTCGCTTGTGGTGGCAAAAGATTGCACACTCACTTTGCCCGCCGGTGCTACACTCTATTTCCATGACGGCGCAGTGATGATAGTGCGCGGCACTCTCATCACCGAAGGCACTGCCGACAATTATGTGAACTTTGCCGGCGACCGCACCGGTGACGTCATCACGGGCATCACATTCGACCTCATGTCAAAACAATGGGCAGGTTTGCAATTCACACCTTCATCAAAAAACAATAGCCTCAGCCACACCATCATTCGCAACACTGTGTACGGTGTGATTGTTAGTGGTGGCGAAAACGATAAAGACTCCGAAAAACTATTGATGCTAAACTGCCGTTTGCGCAATTCGGGCGACCTCGCTTTTGAGTCGCACAATGCAAATGTAACAGCCATAGGTTGCGAGTTTGCCGAGGCTGCAAACGGATTAGTCTATCTTGATGGCGGTGACTACGTATTTAATCATTGCACACTGGCTAATTATTATCTTTTTAGCTCTATTGGTGGCCCCGCTTTGCAGCTCAATAAGCTAAAATCAGAAGATCTTGAAGATGGCGATTTGCTCACAAAAGCCGATATCTCAAACAGCATAATATACGGCTTGGGTTCTGATATATCACATGGTGACCTTACCGATACTCTAGTGATTTTGAGATACTGCTTATTGAAAAGCAATGGCGAGAATGATGACAATTTCATTGGCTGCTTGTGGGGCAGTGATCCATTGTACTACACTGTGCGCGAAGACTATCTCTTTGACTACCGACTGCAAGCCAACTCGCCCGCAATAGGTGCCGGCTCAGCAGAGCTTACACAGCAACTTGCGCAGTATGATGGCTACGGCAACCTGCGTGGTCGCACCCCTGACCTCGGTGCCTACGTCTACACTCCTAGCAACTAATGCGTAGATGAAAATTTGTAAAAGTATGCGGTTATACTTTATATTTTTGCTTAATTTGTAGAATATCCAAAGTATAATTTATAT
>CAZGAN010000031.1:13993-16452 GCA_964523655.1 uncultured Bacteroides sp. | reverse complement strand
GTCAACGGGAGGTCGAAGCAACCGTTAGTAGCTCTGATAGCCAAGCGAGCAGTTAGAGTTTGACCCTTAGCAAGCTCAGTGTGACCGTAAGCGTTAAGAATATCCTTAGCATAGTCGGTTTCTTGATATCTAACAACGTTACTTTCGTAAACAGAATTCCAAGAGTCACCACCATTTTCAGAGTTGATCTCCTTAATGTCTAGGTAAGCAACGAGCTGTTTATTAAGAGGAGTAGCGGGTTTAGCAGCATACAAACCACTCTTAACGCCATCACCGTCAGAGTATTGACCAATAGTGAGAACATAGTCGTTACCACTTACACCCTTAACAGTTGCGGGATCAGCCAATTCAGTAAATTCAACATACTTGGTGAGGTAAGAATCTTGGAAAGTTTTGTAAACGGCATTCACACCAGAAATTGTCAATTTACCATTCTTTTCGAAGGGATACCAAACGTGATTGTCGTATGTGCAATCGGTAGCAGTTTCAGTATTATTAACCGGGACGCGAACATTGTAGTGAACTTCGTCGAAAGCAGTGTGTTGATTTGTCCAAGCAGCATACCAGAGTTCTTGAATCTTGCTAGCATCAACTTTACCACTCGGGGTATTATAGATGTTGTTAGGTTTCCAAGTGAGAGTTACATATACATAGTGGTGTTTCTCGAATACTTGTTCACCCTTATCGATAGTGTCAGTCTTAGTGAAGCGAACTATAGCGCTAACACTTTGTTGCTGAGTCTGGCTATCACCAAATACGGTGTAAGCATCGTCTGCGCCAACAGCCCATTTGAGGATTTGAGTTTCAGGAGTTGGATAGTCGTACTTAGTTTGAGAAACCGTACCAACTACTTTGTTAGATGCAAGAGCAGTTGCAGCAGCGGTTGTGCCATTGAATTGAGTCAACGGAGACCATTCACTATTTGTAGTTGCGTGATCTGCGCATTCGCAAGGATAATCTTTTTCAAATTCAGCCTTAGAAATACCAAGAACAGCGATAATCTTTTCTTCAACTTGGTCCCAAGAGAGTTTGAAAGTATTTTCTTGTTTCGGGCAAGAGAGTACGTAGTCATCAGTAAATACGAACGGATCGATAACAGTAACTTGATCTTCAACGTCAGCAGGGATGATGCGGAACTTGATGTAACCAACAGCTACACGTTTGTCAGTGATACCATCGTAAAGAGTTACACGAACGAGAGGACGACGATAGATAGAAGCTTCGTTTTGTTCAGCGCCCCAAGCTTGAGCTTTACCATCCTTAGTCATTTGAGCGCGGATGAATGAGCCATTCAAAGCAGCGTGAGCAGATTCAGAAGTGTTGTTTTTACCAAGTTTGTAACCTACGAGTTCATATTTGTAATAGAAGCCGTATTTTTCAACAGTGCCAGAAGAAGCGTTTTTATCCCAAGCGATTTCTTTACCAGCGTTGCTACCAACAGATTGGATGATGTGAGTTTGAACATATTGACCGATATCAATACCATCATTGTTGTTGTAAACGAGGTCAATAGCTTCGTCAGAATCGATAGCGTCTTTAGCTGTAACGTACCAGTGGCTACCATCGGTTTTAACTGAGTGAGCTTTAGTAGTTTCGCGAGGATCAGCGAGAGCTATGATTTCAGTTTCAACTGATTTAACAGCGGCGAAGTCAGAAGTGATGATAGTGTCAGCACCGTTCTTTTGCAATTTAGCTTGAAGAGCGAGAACAGTAACTTGGCCATCTTCTTCGATGTCTTTAACGCGACCGTTTTTGAGTGAAGCGTGAACAGTAATAATACCATCACTAACGGGATCAACAGAAGTAACAGTCGGAACTACAACGCCGTCGTTAGCACGAGAGTATTCTTTATCAGCGACAGTCTTAACGAAGCTATACTTAGAAGCGTCGGTAGACATCTTAGCGTTAGACGGGTTAACATAGTAGCTAGCAACCAAGCCCGGGGTAACCCAAACGGGATCTTTTTGGGTAGTAGGAGCATCGCCAGAGTTATCAGCGTCAGCGTCAACGTCACTTTGTTTGATTTCGCGGTAAGTGTAAGTTTCAGCCTTCAAAGCTTCGATACCATGATAGTAGAAGTCGGGGTGGAAAACGAGGCTGCGGAGCTCGCTGTTCTTAGAGATAGCGATTTCGCCTTCAATACCGGGAACATTGTAGAGGTAAACGTAGTCTTCAGTATCAACAGCAGTGATGCCGCTTTGAGCGTAGCAAGGAATGTCAGTTGATTTAACGAAGTTACCGTCACCATCGTAGAAGTCAAAGTAACCAGAAGTTGGGTTTGGAGCGTAGTAGCCACCGTTAGCACCAGAAGTAGAAGTGCCAGCAGAGCCAGAAGCGCCAGCTGCGCCGGTGTCACCGGTATCGCCTTTATCGCCCTTGTCGCCTTTGTCACCCTTTTCACCTTGGATGCCTTGTTCACCTTGGTCACCTTTGTCACCCTTTTCGCCTTGAACGCCTTG
>CAZGAN010000031.1:1884-13893 GCA_964523655.1 uncultured Bacteroides sp. | reverse complement strand
GGATGCCTTGTTCACCTTGGTCACCTTTGTCACCCTTTTCGCCTTGAACGCCTTGGGGACCTTGAGCGGGATATTGGGTTTCAGAACCGTTTAGATACCAAACGTATTCACCGGCAGAGTTTGTACCGATAGTCCAAACGTCAGCATCTTTACCATCAGCACCGTTGTTAATGGTGTAGCTTTGACCATTACTCAAAGTGATCACAATGCCGTCAGAATTCTTAGCAACGCTAGTGATAACGCTGCCATCAGAAACCAACTTTTGGATCGCTGCGATAGCTGAAGAGTTGGCATCAATTTGCTTTTGCAAATTAGTGATGTCATCATCATAGTCATTACATCCGACGAATGCACCAGAGCATGCAGTCGCGAGAAGTGCAACAACTGAAGCTTTAAAAAGTTTAGCTTTCATGAGATTTTAAATAATGTTTAGATATTGCCCAGCTTGAAAGAGCCAAAACAATATAGTTAATAATGAAGTAATTATGTTTTTCTAAAATTTGTGAATTTCTTAGTATAACACGATGAAACTTTTTAAAACAGTTTCGTCATAGTACTAAAGAAAGAGTTACAACAATTGGAGTGCTCGAGCTCCGAAGTGCATCAATGGTTTACAGGATGGCACACACACTTAGTCACAAATGCAGTCGAAGGGAAAAAGATCGGCATAGGCGCGACATAAGCGGGCCCCAAGACGAGCAAATTATCCGTCATCGGGAGACCTACTTGCGGTCATCGGGCAATCTGCAGAAGCAGAACCGGAAGAGATTAGCATTATTCTTCTCATAGTCAGTTTTTAAATTATAAAGTTAAGAATAGATTTAGTCTTCTTTGGTGATACGTAGGTTTAACCGTGCAGAAGAGAGAAGATTTAAACAATTTGTGTTTTTAGTTTTTTGAATTTTACGATTGTGTTTTTAGTTTTTATATTGGGTTAATAATGGTGAAAAGCCTAAGTTTTTCACGAATGAGTAGAGGAATTTCGCTAGGGATGGAGCTAGTTCCGGCTAACATTCGGTGCAAAATTAAGTAAAACAATGCAAAGTGTTGCAATTCTCGTGTTAAATTTTGTTAATATCGCAGTAAAAAATGAACAAAGCATTGTCAGTATTATAAAATGTGTTTCGTCCGGGCTATTTGCACGTGTACAAACGCATTTGGCAAGCTGCACAGTCGAAGACCAGTCGCATATTGCGGACGCCATCTTTGTTTGGGCGCAAGAAAAGCTGAGTCGGGAGTTTTTTGCCATTGGGATTTTTTAGGCAAGCGCCCATTTCGCGACGCAGACAGAAGCGTGTGGTCATGACGTGCACATTGTCAGGAGAGGAGGGCATATTCACCTCAAGAGCGGGCTCGATAGAAGTTGCGCCGTGTTGTGTGTAGAACTTACGCGCGGCACGATTGGCTACATTGTGGTGAAATGTGAGGACAGGTTCAGGCACGGGAGCCGAAGTATCTTCGGGGCGACGTAGCTCCAGCTTGTAAGTTGCCGCAGCTGCATGGTCGAGAGTTTCGATGGCTTGAGTGCGTAAAGAAGTGAGCACTGATGCGGGTACAAAGAAGTCGCCAACCTCGTCAGTGAGCGAGCGTAGCGAGTAGATTGTGTTGCCGAGACGCTCGAGAGTGCGACGGCGGGCATCGGTTTGAGGAGTGCGGGCTTGGTCGAGTGAGCAAGGGAGTGAGCTCTCAATGCTGCAACCACGCTCGTCGGTGATGGCGAGCGCCAAACCGCCGGGATATGTGCGCAATGACATGTCAATTGCTATGCGGCGCACGGGACGCGCAGCGCGCATGGCATCGTCGAAAGCTTTGTCGCTATTTCGATAGAGCGTTGTGCCACGAGCTATATGCACGGGCGAAGCGGGATAGAGAGTATTTCCGTCAATGCGGTTAAGGCGAAAGCCGTTGAATTTTCCGTTAGCATCGAAATAACCCAAGCCGTCGCCGTTGTGCAGCTCTTGTGTGAGCGCCACAGTGAGTGAACGCGGAGAAGTGCGTGTAACCTTTCCGACTTCATTGCCTACCCACTTTGGGGTGAGCGGCTGAGAAAGAGAGCCTTTGCCGGGTTGTGTATTGGTGAGGAAATACTCAGTGAAACCGCGATTAAATGATTTGTTTACGTCGGCAGCGAAACCGGGTTGCGCGGTGCCGAACGATTCGCGGCAATATTTATCGGGTTGTGCGGCACAAAGCTCGTTGAGAGCTTGTGAGTACACAGCCACAGTGTTCATAACATAGTCAACCGATTTGAGACGGCCTTCAATTTTAAAAGAAGAAATGCCGGCATCGGCGAGGTCGGCGAGATGGGCCAGACGATTCATGTCGCGCAAAGAGAGGAGATGACGGTCAGCGACAATCACATTACCGTCGCCATCAACAAGGTCGTATGGTAGACGGCATATCTGTGCGCACTCGCCACGGTTTGCAGACCTACCACCGTTGAGCAGGCTAGCGCGGCAGTCGCCACTGTAGCACACGCACAAAGCGCCGTGCACAAATCCTTCGAGCGAAACAGAAACGCGTTTTGACATTTCACGTATTTGCTCGAGCGACAACTCACGCGGCAGCACTATGCAGCTCATGCCAATGCGCTCGAGGAACTCAGCGCGCTCGGGGGTGCGAGTGTCGCACTGCGTAGAGGCGTGTAGGGCAATTGGCGGGATGTTTAGACGCAGCAAGCCAAGGTCTTGCACAATTAGTGCGTCGACACCGGCAGCATACAGATTGTGCACGGTGCGTTCAACCGAGGCAAGTTCATCATTATATATTAATGTGTTGAGAGTAACGTAAACTTTCACGCCAAAGCGGTGTGCGTAGATGCAAAGGGCGAAAATATCGTCGATGGAGTTTGCAGCGGCGGCACGAGCGCCATGATCGGGACCACCTATATATATAGCATCAGCGCCGCAGTTGATAGCGGCGATGGCAGTTTGCAGGTCGCGAGCCGGAGCTAAGAGCTGAAGTTTACGCATAAAGAGATGATTACGGTTTTATGTTTCATAGTTATTGGCTTTTTAGGGAAAGCCGCACTATCATTTTTTCTTTTTCATCACAGAGAATCCGAATCTGCCGAGTTTTTCGCCAAGGGCGTAGTACGCGCCATGGCTATAAGCCATCAGACCGGCGGCGCCAAGGTCGAAAGCGCCGGTTTCGGGGTCAATAAATTGTTCGTCAGCGAGCACGCCAAGCACTTCGGCGATGAACATGTGGTGGCTGCCAAGAGCGATGATGTCTTTCACTCGACACTCAATGGCTAGAGGCGATTCCTTCACGTAGAAGCAAGAGTTATTGACACCGGGTTGAGGGGTGAGGCCGGTTTCCTTCCACTTGTCGAAATCTCTGCCCGACTTGACGCCGCACCAATCGGTGGCGAATGCCATTGCAGCAGTGGTGAGGTTTACGGTGAATTGCATTTCGCGCTTGATGATGTCGTAAGAGTGACGCTCGGGGCGGACAGAAATGCTCAACATAGCGGGGTTGGTACAAATAGTACCAGCCCAAGCTACGGTTATGAGGTTAGCGACGTCGCGGGTAGAGCCACAGCTGACTAATACCGCGGGCGCGGGATACACCATGGTACCCGGTTTCCAAACTTGATGTGCCATGGTATATAGAGTTATAGGATTTGTGCTTCAGAGCCAATGACTGCGTGGTTGCAGTAGTGGCAGCGAATGACAACAGGATTGCGAGAGATGACGTGAAATTTGGTAGCCATTGGCTCGTTGTTGGTGATGCACTTGGCATTACCACAGCGCACAATGCCAACCACCTCGTCGTTGAGCACGACGGGACGTTTTTCAGCGACTTCGTATTCGCGAATGATGTTTACGACGGCAGTAGGAGCGATCAAAGCGATGCGGTTGAGAGTGTCTTCATCGAACTCAACATCGGCCACTTTGATGATACCTTTTTTGCCCACTTTGCGGCTATCAAGGTTGAAACCTATAGTCACGTTTTTGTCCATGTGCTCAATGCCTAGAATTTTAACGGCTTGAAATAGAGCTTCAGAGGGGATATGGTCAATAACTGTGCCATTACGCAAAGCGGCGACAGCTAATTCTTTCTTGTTTGTAGACATGATGATTGAGATTAAACTATTGGAACCTTGATACCTAAAGCGCGGCAAATGATGGCTTGACGAGCGAACAATCCGTTGCGAGCTTGTTCGAAATAGTAAGCGTGAGGGTTGTCGTCAACGTCGGGGTTGATTTCGTTAACGCGAGGCAGCGGGTGGAGAATGCGCATATTTTCGCGAGCGCCGCCAAGCATAGCGTTGTTGAGCGAGTAGAGGTCTTTCACGCGTTCGTATTCGGCGATATCGGGGAAACGTTCGCGTTGCACGCGGGTCATATAAATAATGTCGCTGGTATTGATAACGTCAGCGCTAAAGTCTTTGTGCTCCTCGTATCGGATGCCGTTATCGTCGCAGAATTTTTTGTATTCGACGGGCATTTGCAATTCGTTGCAAGCGACGAAACGGAAAGTTGGGTTGAAATAGCGCATAGCCATAAGAAGAGAGTGGACGGTGCGGCCGTATTTCAAGTCACCAACCATTGTGATGTTGAGGTTTTCGAGAGTGCCTTGGGTTTTGAGGATAGAGTACAAATCGAGCATTGTTTGTGAGGGGTGCTGATTTGCGCCGTCGCCAGCATTAACGATTGGCACGTCAGTAACTTCTGTTGCGTATCGGGCGGCACCTTCGAGGTGGTGGCGCATGATGATAAGGTCAACGTAGTTAGACACCATTTTGATGGTGTCTTTGAGAGTTTCGCCTTTAGAAGTAGAAGTTGCAGCGGGGTCAGAGAAGCCGATAACGCGACCGCCGAGGCGGTTTACAGCGGTTTCAAAACTGAGACGAGTGCGAGTAGAAGGCTCGAAAAACAAAGTTGCGACAACTTTACCATCAAGGATTTTGTGGTTAGGATGCTCTTCAAAATAGCGAGCGCTCTCTAATAGCGCGAGCATCTCGTCGCGAGAGATGTCAGAGATAGAGACAAGACTGTTAGTATTCATGACTGAGGTTCGTAGTTTTATACTAACGCAAAGGTACGCGATTTTTCTGTAATAAGGAAGAAAAAGGGCGACAAAAACCGAAAGAGAAATAAATGAGAGTATATATGTGGGTGTTTCGACAATAACTTGAGTAATGCTTGGTGTATATTAAATATACTTCAAAATATAGCATCCTATTATTTAATCATTTTAATTTATACGCTATCAATGTTAAATTTTTAATTTATTGTTTTGATAAAATAGGAATAGTCAACACTGAGAATCAACTAATTGAGAGAGAATGTTAAAATTATTTTATAACATTTTTGTAACCAATTTGTAATTTTTGTAAACATTTTGAGCTATTTAAGTGTTATCAATATTGTACGTTAAAAATATAATAACTTTGATACAACTAACCTTTTTCCAATTACTAAATAACTAACATCGCTTATGAGAAAGTTAAAAACACTGCTAATGATGATAGGTATAGTACTATTTTCATCGGCCATGTTGACCTCTTGTAGTGATGATGACGATTTCCCCGAAGGCAAGATGGGCCAGATCGCAATTCACTCATGTCAGGCAACCTCCAATTCAGTAACCATTTATTGGACAATTGTGTCGAATGACAAGTGCGATGGATACATTATCTCACTTTACAAAGGCACACGCGAAAATCAGGGTGCACTGGTTGAAACACAGACATTCGACAAGTACACACACAACTACACATTTACGAATCTTACCCCGGGCACTTCTTACGTGATAAAGACACAAGGCATACCAAGCTCAACAAGCGGCATGAGCGAAGGTCTGGAGTATTACAAAGAATTTACTACTCTAGCAGAAACAGCGCAATAGAGCAGTCCTAAAATTTTTAACTGAATTAAATCAAGTACTACAATGACAAAAGCCAACCTGAAGAAATGGTGTGTCGTGCTTGCCGGCCTTTGTATTACAGGGACTGCAAGTGCACTGACCACAGAGGCATTGACGCCTCAAGCTTCACAAACAGCAACAGTATGTAAAGGCGTGGTAGTAGACGCAGAGGGCGAGCCGGTGATAGGCGCGTCAGTACGCGTTGACGGGACTAAGATATCAGTAGCAACAGATATAGACGGTAGTTTCAATTTGCCGGGCATCAAGACAGGCTCTGTTATCACAGTCAGCTACGTGGGCTGTAAAACACAATCAGTGAAATGGACCGGAAGCGCGATAAGCGTGGTTCTAGTTGAAGACTCAAGTACACTCAACGAAGTTGTTATCATGGGTTATGGCGTGACCCAGAAACGCGCCAAAGTGACGAATTCAGTATCAAAAGTTACGGAAGAGAATTTGACTATTGGTACGAATGCGAACCCGGCACAAGCGCTTGTTGGTGCAGTGTCAGGCGTGAAAGTATCGGTGACATCAGGTAGTCCGTCAGCAACGCCAAAGATCACGGTGCGTGGTGGTACGAACTACGATAACACATCAATCAACAGTTACGGAGCTAATGAGCCGTTGGTAGTTGTAGATGGAGTTATACGCTCGTCACTATCAGACATCAACCCGAACGACATCGAGGATATGCAGATATTGAAAGATGCCGGAGCGACAGCTATCTACGGTGCTCGTGCAGGTAATGGTGTAATCCTTATCACAACCAAGCAAGGTAAGTCAGGCTCTTCACGCATTAACTTCAGTGCGAAGTTAGGTTTGAATAATTACAATGATATAGGTTACACAATGTGTACGGATGAAGATTATCTGTACTACTACCGCACAGCATGTAACAACACACAGTGGATGTTGCCCGGTGGTAACTATGCTTCATTCCTTAACACTATGTTGAATTCGACAAACCAGCCGGGCGGTATAGGTCGCACCGAGTTGGCAAACAATCAGTCGTACAACATACTTCGCAAGACAGATGATAACGCATACCTACTTGAAAAAGGATGGAAAGAAATGCGCGACCCGGTCAGCGATGCGTACATTTTGTATAAGAATGATGATATATTGAAGATCAACACAAATCGACCGGCAGTGACACAAGATTATAACGTGAATGTGTCGGGTGGTAATGACCGCGGTAAGTATTATGCATCAATAGGCTACTATGATGCCGAGGGTGCCATCAAAGAGACATTCTACAAGCGTTATAACTTTGCATTCACCGGCAGCTATAAGTTGAATAGCTGGTTGGAGACAAACTCAGTGTTCAACTACACTCGTGCAAATTGGTTGAATGACGACCCGACGCTCAACACATCGTACTTCTTCAACCGTGGTATGGGTTATAAGTTTGTGCGCTATCTTGATGAAGACGGCAACAACCTTTATGGCACAGGTAACCCGACTTACAACGTGAATGTTAACATTGGTAATCGCGATCGTGATTATCAAAGCGACAAATTCTCAATGACACAAGGTTTGACAGCGACCATACTTCCCGGCTTGACAGTTAAGGGAACAATGTCATGGTACTACAACGAGCAGTTCAGTGAAGAATTTGACCATGCATACGTGACCAGCCAACAAGGAGCAATTGACCCGACCGGCACAGCAGGTGTTAACCGCACATACACATCGTACAATGGATTCACACGCTACTTTGATCAAACATACAACTTGGTAGCAAACTTTAACCGCACTTTTAACGATGTGCACACTGTTAATGCGATGGTTGGTACAGAGTTCTACAAGAGCAAATACACGGCATTTTCAGCCAAAGGTTACGGAGCACCGACAGGCGATTTCCAAGATTTGGCATTGACACAAAATGACTCGAATGTGCAATCGCGCACTATAGACTCAGCACACGCAAACGAAGCATTACTTTCATACTTTGGACGTGTTGAATATGACTACATGGACAAATATTTGTTTGCAGCCACATTCCGTGAGGATGGATACTCACGTTTGATTAATAACCGATGGGGTTTCTTCCCCGGTGTGTCAGCAGGTTGGGTATTTTCGAAGGAGAACTTCTTTAATGAGAAGGTGCCTGAGCGCATACTCAATTATGGTAAACTACGTGCATCATACGGTTACAATGCGACCATCAATAGCCGCTATCTAGGTTACTACACATTGCAAGGTGCATATAGTGCATACAAATATGACGGATCAACCGGTTACCGCATCAGCACGTTGCCTAACCAAGATTTGGCATGGGAGAAATCGCGTACATTTGAGGTTGGTCTAGACCTCGGTTTCATGCAAAACCGATATAACTTGGGTGTGACATACTACAATCGCACAACTCTTGACAAATATGCAGACTTGACGTTGCCACAAACTACCGGTTTCTCAACTGTGATATACAACAACGGTCAATATCGCAATGAGGGTGTTGAAATTGAGTTGAACACAACATTGCTTCGCACACGCGACTTCTCATGGACACTCGGTGCAAATATCACTTACAACACTAACAAGATTGTGAAGTTGCCTGAAAACGGTGAATGGAAGAACCACCAGAATAACTGCGTTGAGGTTTACACCGGCAATGAAGGCGAAACGACATTTGTGGGCGGTTACTACGAAGGAGCTAACCCATTTGATTTTGTTGGTTATGGTGCAATGAGCGTGCTCCGCACACAAGACGAGATTGATGCTCTTGGCGATTACATCGACGTGGCTACGACCAACGGTGCAGGTGTTTATGCAACTGAAGCCGGCCGTCAACGTCTACTTGCTCTCGGCTATAAAGAGTCGAACTGCGTGCAATTGATGCCGGGTGACCTTTACTTTGAAGACCGCAACGGTGATAACAAGGTAGATGCGAAAGACCGTAAAGTGCTTGGTCACCTTGACCCGCACTGGAGCGGTGGTTTCAACACCACATTGTCATGGAAAGGCTTGTCACTCTATGCTCGATTTGACATGGGCTTCGGATTCCAAGTATATGATTCGAACGTAGCATTCTGGCTAGGTGAAGGCCAAGGAGCTATGGCATTTAACGATGACATACGCAACACATGGACACCTGATAATCCAGGGGCAAAATATCCGCGCGTTGCATGGGCATCACAATTTGGTACAGATAACTACATCCGCACCAACTCATTCTTCACACAAAACGGTAACTATTTGGCATGTCGTGAGTTGTCATTGTCATACCAATTGCCGATGAACATTTGTCGCAAGTTTGCAAGTCAAGGTTTGCAGGTATCAGTAACAGGACAAAATCTTGGTTACATCAAATCATGCTCAATACCATTGCCTGATAACACGACCTACACATCAGGTAACACAGCCGGAAATGGCGGTACGTACAACTTGCCACGCACAATCATCTTTGGTTTAAATCTAACATTCTAACGTGAAAATTGAACTTTGATTTATGAAAAAGTATATTTTAAATATAGCTTTAGCCGGTTTGGTTACGCTTGGTGGTTTATCAGTTACATCATGTAGCGACGAGCTTAACCAAGAGCCTGTAGACTTCTTTGGTTCCAGCAACTTCTGGAAAACGAAAGCCCAGTTCACAGGATTTGTGACCGCACAAGCAAATATGTTTCGTGCGAACTATCCGGCAAACATAATGTTTTACGCAGGCGAATTGCGTGCCGGCACAATCACCCTCAACACAATAGATGGCTCGGGTGTGCTAAATTCAGATTACATACAGAATTTGTACGATGATAGCCGCACACAATTTTCGAACATGGGTAACTATTATGGCTTCATCACCAACTGCAATGAGTTGCTATATCAGTGCGACCAGGTTGGTGAAGATGTGCTCGACGCAAACACTCGCGATGGATTGAAGGCAATAGCCTACGGATGGAGAGCATTTTGCATGTTCCAGATGTATCGCATGTATGGTGGATGCGTGGTTCGCACAGAGCCAGATGTTACTCTAGGTAACTACGATGCTGTTTCATTGAAGAAAGCACGTTCATCAGCTGAAGAAACATTGGCACAAATAAAGAGCGATATTGCAGAATCGCTGAAATTGTTTGCAAGTTCAAACTACGTTTACGCAGCAGGTAAAGAAGATTATTATTGGAATAAAGCAGCTACAGAGATGCTTGCCGGTGAAGTATATCTTTGGTCAGGAAAAGTATCGACCGGTAACCACACGGCAGTTCCGGCTGATGTAGCTACGGCAAAGCAATATTTCTTGAACGTGGTTAATAACTACAACAAGTCGTTGATGCCAAATTACTTCAATATTTGGACAACTCCTCACAACAGCGAATCGATCTACAGCATGTGCTTCACATCTGAGACTGATGGTGTTTATTACTCAACTGTTCCGGCTCAATTTTTGTGGGCACGCACAACCGGTGCCGGCTACAACACATATTGGAGCACACACACTCAAGATGGTTGGGGCCACGGAGCTGATAACATTGCAAATCGCTTTGGTCATTGGTATAATACAGAGACACAGACATCGGCTGATATTGATATTTGGCAAACATGTAACTTTGGCCCGCAACGATACATGTATAAGAATGCGCTCTATTTCCAATTCAGCGATAAAGACACACGCCGTCAAATGTTCTACCCGTGTTGGTTCATACCCGAATCGGAAAAAGACATGGTTTACATGGATAACTTCGACTACAAGACCCGCACATCGGCAGATAATTGCTTGGCAGGCTCTTATGTATGCAAGTTCCAACCGGGCATGATTTCAAGCTCTACATACTACACATTCAACAACGATATACCAATTTATCGTCTATCGGAGGCATATTTGTACTTGGCAGAGTGCTATAACTATGAAGGCAATAATAGCGAAGTGCAAAACTACATCAATGCAATACGCAAACGTGCTTACGGCGACAATTGGGATGAATCGAAGTATGGCTATAAAGCCGGCTCATTTGCTGACAATGAGAGTGCAATACTTCACGAGAAGGACAAGGAGTTTATCATGGAAGGTACTCGTTGGTTTGACCTCGTACGTCTCGCTGTTGATAAGAGTGGAGCACGCACATCAGCACTAGTATTCCAACCGCAAGGTTGCGTGGGCTATGGGCTTGATGTTGACAACTGCCCGTGGATGGTGGAAAATGATGGCTCGAAGTGCGAAACAACCACTCCGGTGCTCACACCTGATTTTGCATACAAGGTTGTATGGCCAATTGATGCAACATTGATGACGTCAGATAACACAATCAAGCAAAATCCGGGTTACACCCAAGAGGCAGATAAGACCCAAAACGATTAAAGTATTTCTTAATTTAATACTCTAATTAAGACAGAGGTAAGCGTCTTTGTGGCGCTTACCTCCTTTTTTTGTGCAAAATGATGATAATCTAGATAGCAGATTGGCTTACAATCTCGACGCGCATGCCTAGCGCATCAATAATGCGATAGAACATACTAACGCTAGGCACTACACCTCCATTTTCTAAACGCGAGATATATGACTTTGTAACGTTAACTTTCTCAGCTAACTGAGATTGAGTCATCTTAGCCTCCTTTCTCACATCATGAAGGATCTGCCCGGTGTAAAACGAGCGGGCATCGTCAAGAGCCTTTTCTCTTTGAATTGTGCCTTGCTTACCGAATTTGGCATCTAGCACAATATCATAATCTCTAATTTGATGATCGTTTGTCTGCATAGTATTCTGCTTTAATTTTTAATGCTTTTTCAATTTCTCCTTGTGGTGTTTTTTGTGTCTCTTTTTGAAAGCCATTGAATAGCACTACTATATTATCTCCATCAAAGACAAAAAAAACACGATATATATTACTATTAAATTCCGTTCTTAGTTCAAATAGACCATCAATTATATGCTTAACAAACTTAGTAGATAACCTGTCTTGAGTTTTCAGCAACATAAGGCCATATTGTATCTTTGTCTGCGTTTTGTCATCTAATTCAGACATAAAACGTTCAAAGTATCCACCGTATGTTATAATCTTGCGTTCCATGGTGCAAATGTATAAAAAGTTTTCATATTTTAAAACCATTCATACAAAAAATAATACAAATTGTCGATTAGTCTAAGGTTTTTTATTAATTTTGTGAGTGCAAAAGCACAAGACCATTTATAGAGAAATCAA
>CAZGAN010000031.1:0-1784 GCA_964523655.1 uncultured Bacteroides sp. | reverse complement strand
GTTTTTTATTAATTTTGTGAGTGCAAAAGCACAAGACCATTTATAGAGAAATCAAACTATTAAATATAAAATCATTTATGGCTACAAAACCTTTTAAGTATCAAGAGATGTTTCCTCTTGGTCCCGACACCACCGAGTACTATAAGCTCACCGGTGACTATGTGAAAGTTGAAAACTGGGGTGGACACGAGTTTCTCGTAGTAGACCCGGAAGCATTGACAGTGCTAGCACGCCAAGCAACACACGACAATGCATTCATGCTCCGTCGCGAACACAATCAGTTCGTAGCAAAAATACTTCAAGACCCAGAAGCAAGCGAGAACGACAAGTTTGTTGCGCTCACCATGTTGCGCAATGCCGAGATAGCAGCGAAAGGACAACTTCCCGTATGCCAAGATACCGGTACAGCAATAATACACGGTGAAAAAGGTCAATTTGTGTACACCGGCTGCAACGACGAAGAGAAACTAAGCCGCGGTGTATATGACACATACACACAAGACAATCTTCGTTACTCACAAAATGCACCTCTCAACATGTATGATGAGGTTAACACCGGTTGCAATCTTCCCGCCCAAATTGACATTCACGCGACAGAAGATGACGAGTATCATTTCTTGTTCGTTGCAAAAGGTGGTGGCTCAGCAAACAAGACATATCTCTATCAAGAGACAAAAGCACTCATCAACCCCAAGACATTGCTTCCGTTCTTGGTAGAAAAGATGAAGACACTCGGCACAGCAGCATGTCCTCCCTACCACATTGCATTTGTGATTGGTGGTACTTCAGCTGAGAAGAATTTGGAGACAGTGAAGAAAGCATCAGTGAAATACTATGACAATCTTCCCACTGAAGGAAACGAACTAGGCCATGCATTCCGCGATGTTGAGCTTGAAAAGCAACTCAAAGAAGCATCAGAAAAGATTGGCCTCGGTGCACAATTCGGTGGTAAATATTTTGCGCACGACATCCGCGTGATTCGTCTTCCCCGCCACGGTGCATCATGCCCTGTGGGTCTTGGTGTGAGCTGCTCGGCTGACCGTAACGTTAAGGCTAAAATCAACCGCGAAGGTCTGTGGATTGAGAAACTCGACAACAACCCCGGAGAACTTATACCTGAAGAGCTTCGCAACGCAGGCGAAGGCGAGGTAGTGAAGATTGACCTTGACCGTCCGATGAGCGAAGTGCTCAAAGAGCTTTCAAAATATCCGGTATCAACACGTCTTTCACTCAACGGCACAATCATTGTTGGTCGTGATATTGCACACGCAAAGATTAAAGAGCGTCTTGACCGTGGCGAAGAGATGCCTGAGTATCTCAAGAATCATCCCATCTACTATGCAGGCCCGGCTAAGACACCGGCAGGCATGCCTTCAGGCTCATTTGGTCCGACAACAGCAGGCCGCATGGACAGCTATGTTGACCAATTCCAAGCAGCAGGTGGCTCAATGATTATGATTGCCAAAGGTAACCGTTCGAAACAAGTTACTGACGCATGCCACAAACACGGTGGTTTCTATCTTGGTTCAATCGGTGGCCCGGCAGCGGTGCTTGCACAAAATTCAATTAAGGATGTGCAATTGCTTGAGTATCCCGAGCTCGGCATGGAAGCAATTTGGAAAATTAAAGTTGAGAACTTCCCCGCATTCATTCTTGTTGATGACAAGGGCAACGATTTCTTCACACAGATTGCCGAAAAGTGCAAAGATTGCGCTCTAAATAAGTAATTAAGAGAGATATAGCCTCTATATAGCACGAGCGACCCGTCACATCTCGGGTCGCTC
>CAZGAN010000030.1:7638-16655 GCA_964523655.1 uncultured Bacteroides sp. | reverse complement strand
CAGTGTCGCCTTCTTTAACAGCTTCGCCAAGATAGTGAACATACAAGAACTTACCAGCTTCAGCTTTGAATTGTTGTCCTTGAATTTCTACGATTGCGTACATTTAATGTATTAAAAACTAAAGAGTTAACCCGTCGGGCGGCACAACAAAAAGGAATGAGTGTGCGCTTAAAAAGAGCCCGGTGCGGAAAAATTGCGCACAAAGTTACTCATTATCGGTTAATTACACAAATTTTTATGGAAAGATTTTTGTTGAATTAGTGAAAAATTCGTTTTAGACAGTAAGGGGCGACGGCAATACCCATTAGAATTGGCAGCCACCAGCCCACATAGTATTTAGCAAATACGGCGATAGCGCCAAAGGCGATGCCCAACCACATGAGTTTCCAAACGTTTGGATTTATGCGCATGCCGTAACGATGGCGAATAATGAGGTTTGTGATAAGTGTGTAGGCTAAGTACCACACAATGTATGAAATGCCGAGGCCAACGAATCCGTATGTTGAATAGCCAATCACGTTTAGTATTAATCCGATTATGCCGCTAGATGTTTCGCTAATAAAGTAGATTTTACCATCGCCTTTGGCAAGTATAGAGTAAGCTATGCACCACGACACGTAAGTGGGTATTACAGAAACTATGCCGATGGTCATGAATGGAAGCATAGGCATGAATGAATTGTCGTAGAGAATGGTTAGCACTAATTGGTCGGCTCCAATGAAAATAGCAATCAGAGGCATTAAGAGCAATGTGGTGATATGTATTTGGTGTGTTACGGCAATAGATGAACGTTTTGGAGAGTGAGATATTGCTGACATGCGAGGGAAATACTCCACCCAAATGCCGGAGAACACAAGGCCGACGTAGTTTGAAATAACAGTGTAACCGGCTTGAAAAAGGCCTAGCTCGACCGTTGAAGCATATCTGTTAATGTAAAGGATGAAGAGGTAGCTAAAGAGTTTACCCATCAGAGAAGCAAGAGTCATCATGATGCCAAGTCGCACAAAAGAGCTACCGATGCGCCAAGTTTCGCGTAACTTTTGTTTTATGTGGGGGAATTTCGGCATATAGACTAATACGCCAATGATTGAAGAAATGCCGTAAGTTAGTAATAGCCAAATAATTGAATCTTCACGTAAGAAATAAATTAAAGGCACAGACACAACAATGCCAACTAAAGCAGTTACAACACTTATGCTAGCGAATCTGCCAAATTGGCGTTGTCCTTGCAAAATTGCTTGAATAGAAGCAGTGTATGCATAGCAGAGCGAGAGGAGAGATAGCAAGCAGTAAGCCCACCACCTATCGGTATTGCCAAAGCTCCACGTACTCAGCCAAGGAGACATGATGCAGATAACGATGCTACCCATTGAGCCAAGGATAATCGCCCAACGTTTCACAGCCGTAGCGGTAACAGCTACTTCGTCACCTTTTTTAGCAGCGATATCGCGTATTGCACTTTGGTCAACATTCAAGCGAGCAGAAGTGCTAATCATCTCAACAAGTGAGTTGTAAAGAGCAACGAGGCCTACACCGGATGGACCAATCCAAATAGCAATAAGTTTATTACGCACCAAAGAACAAAGCATAGTTAAAGCATTAACGCTTCCAAATACACCCATAGCCTTGAGAATGGCACGAGTGACAGGATGCGTAGAGCTTTTTAGTTTCGCTATTTGGTGTGAGAGAAGGTTCATCTTACCCAGTCTAACGGATTAAGTTTTTCACGTTCGCGACGCACTTCGAAGTGGAGGATAGTTCGGCCGCCATCATCGGGGTCGCTATAAACGGTGCCAATATCGCTACCGGCTTTTACCTTGCTACCTTTAGATATGCTAAGAGAACCAAGTCCGGCATAAACTGTTAGATATTCGCCGTGGCGAATAATGACAATATTTTGGTATCCGGCCATGAAGAATACAGATGACACGGTGCCATCAAAAACTGCTCGAGCGTGAGTGCCTTGAGCTACAGAAATGTCGATGCCACTGTTGTTGACTTCGATGTTGCTGAGGTTTTGGTGGTGAGAGCGGCCGAAAGTGCCAACAATAGTATATTTACCGGCAATCGGGAAGAGCAGACGTCCGCGGTTTGCAACAAAAGAGCCTGTTAGTTTTCGATCAGCATCAGCCACGCCTGAAGGAGCTTGCGACTCTGCGGGTTTGGTCGCAGGTTTTTCTACAGGTTTCTCAGCCGGTTTTTCAACTGGTTTTTGCGGTTGCACTTCAGCGGGAGTTTGTTTTTTATCTTTGGCAGCTTTAGCAGCCTTAGCTTCTTCGGCTTTACGTTTAGCTTCGGCTTTACGAGCTTCTTCAGCGCGACGTTTTTCCTCAGCCTTTCGTTTAGCTTCGGCTTGGCGAGCCTCCTCTGCACGACGAGCTTCTTCAGCACGACGAGCTTCTTCAGCAATAATGCGGTCAAGCTCTCTGTCGAGGTCGCGCGCGCGTTTTTGTTTTTCGGCGAGGAGTTTATTAAGTCCGGCGCCTTCCTTTTTTAAATTTTGAACAAGCGATTGCGATTCGGATTGTTTTGTTACGAGGGCTTGTTTGGCATTGCTGAGTTGCGCCATGGTAGAAGCTTGTTTACCCTTTAAGCTCTCAAGTTTTTTACGTTGGTCGTTTTGTTTATTGATATTACGTTGCACGGCGCGAATTTTGCGAGTGCGCCAAGCATTGAGTTCGTTGAGATATCCAACACGTTTGAGAGCAGTATGGAAAGATTTGGCAGCGAAAACGAAACCTACACTATTAACTTGCTGACGGCGAGTGCGCATGTTTCGAAGAGTAGATTTAAGTCCGCTTTTTAAAGCCTCAGCCGATTTTTCAAGCGAAGCGATAGAATCGTTGCAACGAGAGATGGCAACATCGAGAGAGTCGAGGCGGGTGGATAGAGCGACAATAGCAGTTTGTTGACGTTCTATTTGGCTACCAATGTGATTGAGTTCGTCAAGTTTTTTTTGAGTTTGACGCTCATTATCTTTGATTTTCTTTTGAGTTTCAGCAATTTCTTGTTGAGTGCGTTGTTTGTCTTGTTTGACAGACTTAGCCGAGCGTAGCTCTGTTTTAGGAGAGGCAGTATTTTTTTTTGCTTTAGACGAGCGTTGTGCAGCCTCAGCCGATGCGGCAAAGACGAACATGCACGACAATAATATGAGCAAATATTTACGAAGGGACACTGTGATAAAAATTAGCTATAAGAAGAAAATAGAATCACATATTTTTAAAAGAGCTGAGGGCTTTGTCGATAGAGACAGTTTTGTAACCTTTAGAAGGAGTTACAAAATTAGTCTCCGGATAAACGTTCCATTTAGCAGATTCAGCCGACCATATCAATTGAGCTTGAACATCTGTTTTGTTAAGCGGTGCATCAACAGTCACAGTTTGGGCGAGATTTCCGGCTGGAGTAGAGAGGAAATCAGAAAAAGTAGCGACAACAGGTTTTTCGCTACCGGGATTATTGAAAGACAATTGATTGAGGGGCGAGTTCGAATTTAAGCCCAACATGATATCTTGAATATCGCCGAGAGAGAGTTTATGCGAGCCCATGATTTTGCCAAGGCTTTCGGCAAACAGATATTTATGGTATTTATCGACCATGATGAGCGAGTCGGAAGTCATGTTGACAACAGCGACTTCCATGCCGAGAACACGCATAGAGATGTTAACCAAGCTATCGCGCACAATAGTAGCTCTACCTGAGAGCGACATAGACATAGGCGAATTGAGTTTCACCTTCACAGGCATGTAAACATCGTGCCAGCTTCCATTAGCAAGAGTTGCGACATTGCTACGAGTAGAGTGACAAGAACTCATCATCACAGACATGGCGAGCACCAATATAAATGTTATATGTGAAAAGAATGATCGTTTTTTCATAATTGCAGTTATTTATAGAAGTAAGTTTTGAATTTCACTTTACGAGCGAGGAGTTCGTCTTCGGGTTTGAGTTCAGAAGCGGCACGCCAGAACTCAAGAGCTTTGTCAGGCTCGCCACACATAAAGTAAATATCGCCGGCATGAGACAATACGTCGGGAGTTACTTGAGGTTGTTCAATCACTTCAATAACTTCTTCATCGTCATCATCAGAATTAGCCTCTACGTATTGAACATTGTCAGCTTGAGCGCTATCGTCAACAACTAATACAGAATCATTATCGCCGAAGTAGTCACAAGCGCGGAGGGCTAAATCTATATTTTCTTTTGCTTTATCGTACTCTTTGCGCTTGAAGTAAGCCCACGCATAAGAGTCGAGGTAGGTATAGTTATTTGGTTCGCTAAGCACAGCATAGTGAGTGTAGCGAATAGCTTTGTCAAGGTCATATCCGGAATCAGCCAAGAAATATCCGGCATTATTGTATGCTGAATAATTTTCATTATCGAGACTAATGGCTTCCTCATAATATTTGAAAGCAGTGTCAAGCGAGTCGAGCATGTAGTAGTTGTCAGCTAACGTGCAGATAAGGTTAGACACGGCTTTATTGTTTTGCACCTCACTATAGTCAACGCTTTTGATTATTTCAACGGCTTTATCGTACTGTTTGCGTTGGTTGTAAGCGCCGGCAGCCATGATAGGGAAATAGAAGTTTGTAGGGAAAAGCTCCATACCCTCTTTAGACACCGCGATAACGTCATCAAGGCTATCTCTAGAGAAAGAGAGAGCAACCACGCTCATGCGAATGCTGCTATCAGAGGGGTCTAAAGCCATAGCGTAGTTGAATTGTTCGAGAGCGGCAGCTTGATTGTTGCGTACGTTTTCGAATGCACCATAAAGGAGATGCACACCGGCTTCGCCTGGATTTTCTTCTTGGAGCACATCGAATAAGTGCTCAATGCGAGGCCACTGAGCAGTGTCGCTATAAAGCTCGCTCACGTATCCGCGCATGATTTCGTACTTTGTATCGAACTCTAGATTTTGACTTTGCAAGGCTTGAAAGACTTCGCGGTCATAAGCA
Source organism: uncultured Bacteroides sp. (assembly GCA_964523655.1). GTDB lineage: Bacteria > Bacteroidota > Bacteroidia > Bacteroidales > Muribaculaceae > CAG-873. The sequence goes on along the minus strand of CAZGAN010000030.1, from coordinate 11,703 downwards.
ACGCTATCACCACGCTGGCGATAAAAGTTAGCCAACGAGATGAAAGCTCTACCGTCGGCAGAGTCGAGTTGGCAAGCATATTTATAGTTTACTAGAGCGTCAGAATCGCGGTTGAAGTTGTTGTATATAGAGCCGGCATACAAGTAAGCCGTTGCGTCTTTAGGCTTGGAGAGAAGGAGCGAATTTAGCTCGTTTATGATTTTTGTTGTGTCATTGCGTAAAGCGAAAGCTCTGATTTTTTGAGAAGACAGACCGATATCTTTACCGGTGCCGCGTTCCAAACGTTCGAAAATGTCTATTGCTTTATTGAAGTCGGCTTCATCGTTTTTCACCATGAAGCGTTTCACATAAGCGTTAGCCAAATTGACAGCGGGGTCGGTTTTCGCAGAGTAAAGCGAGTCAAGTTTTTGCCACACAGCGACTTCACCGTTAAAGTCGCGGAAATAAGCAGCTAGTTGGCCAACCATATATCCGGTTTGATAGTCGTTGTTATAGTCGAACAAATCGCTTAATTGGTTGTAAGCTTTAGCCATTGTGGCAGAATCGGGGTCATCTTGCAAGAGAGAGACAATAGCTTGTTCGCCACCGATAGTAACATCGGAGGGGTTAAGCATAGCGGCACGGTCGAGCAAACGGACGCCGGTGTCAACACTATCGAGAGCATTAACACCACAAGCGCGCAAAAAAACGTAGTCAGCTTTGCGTTTGGCAGCATCATCATCCCAATTGCTATTGCTGCGTGCAGCGCAGAAGAAGAAAGCGACTGCCGCAATTGAAAATGCGACTAATATTTTGCGATGTAAAGTCATTTTTAGAGAGAGTAGTTATTTAGCACCGGTGTGACCGAAGCCACCTTCGCCGCGCTCAGTGTCGTTAATAGTGTCAACATCGACCCAATCAACTTGGGTGTATGTAGAAACAACCATTTGGCAAATACGTTCACCGGGATTGATTGTAAAATTGCAATCAGAGAGATTGATGAGAATTACACCAATTTCGCCGCGGTAGTCAGCGTCGATAGTTCCCGGTGTATTAGCGAGAGTGATACCGTTTTTGAGAGCTAAACCGCTGCGGGGGCGCATTTGTATTTCGTAGCCGTCAGGTAGTTCAACATACAAACCGGTAGGCACAAGTACGCGCTGTAAAGGTTTGAGCTCAATTGGTTCAGAAATGAAAGCGCGTACATCCATTCCGGCAGCGCCGGGAGTTGCATAAGAAGGGTCAGGGTTGTTGCTACGGTTGATTATTTTGACTTTAACTTTATTCATAATTTTTAAACTTTAGACGGTGACACGGCGAGTAATAGTATCGGCTTTGAGGATGTAAATGCCACGAGCTTTAACTTTCAAGCGCCATACACCGGGTTGAAGAGTTTGTTGTGAAATGAGCTGTCCGAGGATAGAGAATATTTTGACAGTGACCTGATGGTCGGTAGTAACAATAATATAGCCGTCGCGAGTTCGCACGTCAAAACGCTCACCATCAGAAGCATCGACAGATATGGTAGTGGTCAGCTCCCAATTTGGAGAAGCAGCGAACGCGGAAATATTGGTAGCCAAAATTAAGATGGCGACCAACATAAAGCTAATATATTTTACTATTTTGCACTTCACGGTTCAAAATTACAAAAAAAAACTTATCGTAGCAACATAAAATGACAAAGTGTTAAAATAATGTGTGAAAATTATCGCAATTGCCAGAAAGCGACAGCAGAAGCAGCGGCAACATTTAGGGAGTCGACATTGTGAGCCATAGGAATGCGGGCAACAAAGTCGGCATCGGCAATGACGTGAGAAGCAAGTCCATCACCTTCAGTACCTAATACTAGAGCTAATTTTGGCTGAGCGCACAGATTTGCATCGTCGATAGAGACAGAATTGTCGGTGAGGGCAAGTGCTACAGTTTTGAAGCCAAATTCTCGGAGAGAAGAAATTGGGTTGTCAAGCCAAGTCCATGGTACAAGAAATACAGAGCCCATAGACACGCGCACGGCTCGACGGTTGAGGGGGTCGCACGAGGAGCGAGTGAGCAGCACACCATCGATGCCGAGGGCTGCAGCTGAGCGGAATATAGCGCCAATATTGGTGGTATCGACAACGCTATCAATCACGGCGATGCGGCGAGCATTGGCGCAAACTTGCGAGACAGAGAGATCAGGGCGGCGACGCATAGCGCAAAGCACGCCACGCGTGAGTTTGTAGCCGGTAAGGGCGGCGAGGATGTCGCGATCGCCGGTATAAATAGGCATATCATCGGGACAACGAGCAATGATAGGAGCGGCATCACCTGCGATGTGACGGCGCTCGCAAAGGAGAGCAACCGGGGTGTAACCGGCATTGAGGGCAACGTTTATCACTTTAGGGCTTTCGGCGATAAACAACCCGTTATCGGGGTCAATGCGATTGCGAAGTTGCGCTTCGGTGAGAGTGGCAAAGACAGCCACACGAGCATCAGATGTTGAAGAAATCTCGATAATATTCATAGAAATAAATACATAGTTATATATACAAAATTACGCAAAATCGGGGTATTTACAAAATAATGCTTATCTTTGCATGTTAATACAGCGCAACATGGAAAAGAAATCGAATCAAGAAAACCTAGATAGCACAGAGCAAAAATACAGTGCATCAGACAGGATGCGCGATATAGTGTCGAGAGACTACAATATACTTCCGGCACTCAGTCGATTTGACATATCACCCGGATTTGGAGATGCACCAGTGAGTAAAGTATGCGCAGATAGCAATGTTGACTGCGGCACTTTTTTGGCGGTGGCAAACTATATAAGTGGTCACGGCACATCTTCGCCGGCAACTATTTCGCTACCATCGCTTATAAGATATCTTAAATCAGCGCACTCTTATTTTCTAGATTATTTATTACCGGTACTTCGGCGCAGATTGGTTGATGTTGTATCTGACATTAACAATAACGACTTGACGTTGATGATAATGCGATTTTATGATGAGTACGTAGAACAAGTGCGCACCCACATGGAGTTTGAAGACCGCAATGTGTTTTCATACGTAGAGCAACTACTCAACGGAGAGTTGTCAGATCAATTCACAATTGCCCACTTCAAGGAGCATCACACGCCAATAGCGGAGAAGCTTCACGACTTGAAAGAGATATTTATTTCGCACTATAAAGCACCGGGAAACTCAGCAGAGCGAGTTAACACAGTGTTGTTTAATATTATCACATGCGAGCATGATTTGCTCACACACTGTCAAGTTGAAGAGGCACTATTTGTGCCGGCAGTGGCACGTCTTGAGCGCGAGCTGACACGAAAAATCAAAACACGTCCGGCAAAGCAAAGCGAGGCAACAACTACAGACACTGTGAATCCGGCAATGCTATCAGACCGAGAGAAAGATATAGTTTGCTGCGTGGCACGCGGATTATCGAACAAGGAGATAGCGACACAATTGTGTTTGTCGGTGCACACAGTCACCACACACCGCCGTAATATATCAAGTAAGCTAAACATACACTCAGCAGCGGGTTTGGCTATTTATGCAATCATACACAAATTAGTCGATTTATCAGAAGTAAAAGCACAATAATATGGAAATCGCACAATTTATAGATACTTATAATTTGGGAGGTCTATTGGTTGGCCTCGCCACATTTATAATAATAGGAATATTTCATCCGCTTGTGATCAAGGGATACTACTATTTTGGATTAAAATGCAAATGGTGGTTTCTAGCAGCGGGGATAATAGCTATAATAGCAGCCGTTTGCGTGAAAAATTTGATAGGCTCATCGCTGCTTGGCGTTACAGCGTTCAGTTGTTTTTGGAGCATCAAGGAAGTCGTGGAACAAGCAGAGCGCGTGCGCAAGGGGTGGTTTCCGGCAAATCCAAAGCGTAAATAAGAGATAGACCTGGGAACGTATAAAACTTTCAGAGGCGGCCATTCTCACGAATAGCCGCCTCGATATAGCTTACGGGTTATTTTAATCAAACTATTGTTACTAAAACACTTACTTACAGATGCAAAGTTACGATGATAATAGCAAGTGCACAATACTCATTTTGTGGTATTTTTAGCGGAAAAT
>CAZGAN010000030.1:0-7538 GCA_964523655.1 uncultured Bacteroides sp. | reverse complement strand
AGCGAAAAACATGGTGGCGGAATCGCAACGTAGGCGGCACATCTCCGAAGTGCCGAAAACTAATTTTTATAAAAAGCAAAAATTTTCGAGCAAATTGTTTGCAAATTAAAATAGAATGTATAAATTTGCGACATGAAACAGAATTATCTATATAATCGTTATTGGTGGCGCTGGCAATTGCAAGAATTGCGGCGGTAGCGATATGAATATAGATAAGCCAATCAAAGATTAGATCTATTACTTACTCACGGATCTTTTGTTAGTATTTTTATTTATACATTATTACCGTCTTATGATATAAGGCGGTTTTTCTTTTTACAGGACTATGACTCAAAACCATTTTTTAAGCAAGCTTCCGGTAGACGACCGCGGATTTTACGGTCGGTTTGGAGGAGCGTACATACCTGAGATTCTGTATAAGAATGTGGAGACGCTCAAGGAGATGTTTTATAAATATGTAGACGACGAGGAGTTTAACGCCGAGTTTAATGAATTGTTGCACAACTATGTAGGTCGGCCATCGCCATTGTACTATGCGAAGCGCTTGAGCGAGCACTATGGCACCCAGATATATTTGAAGCGCGAGGATTTGAATCATACCGGAGCGCATAAGATAAATAATGCTATAGGGTCGGCGTTGTTGGCAAAGCGCATGGGGCGCAAGCGCATCATCGCCGAGACAGGAGCCGGTCAGCATGGCGTGGCAACAGCAACGGTGTGTGCGCTGATGGGACTTGAGTGCGTGGTTTATATGGGAGCCGTTGACGTAGCGCGCCAACAGCCAAATGTTGAGCGCATGAAGATGCTTGGAGCGAAGGTTGTTGCAGTGACGTCAGGTAATCAAACGCTGAAAGATGCAACGAATGAGGCCATACGCGATTGGTGCTGCAATCCGTCGGATACGTTTTACATTATAGGTAGCACGGTAGGCCCCCACCCTTACCCGGAGATGGTGGCTCGTTTTCAGTCAGTAATAAGTTTTGAGATGAAGCAGCAGCTTCAGGCGCAAGTAGGACGCGATTATCCGGACTATGTGATAGCATGCGTAGGAGGTGGCAGTAATGCAGCCGGAGCCTTTTATCATTTCATTGATGACAAACGAGTGAAGCTGATAGCTGCAGAGGCAGCAGGAAAAGGATTGAACTCCGGCGAAAGTGCAGCGACAATACATTTGGGCAGAGAAGGCATCATACACGGGTCGCGCACGCTGGTGATGCAGACTCCCGACGGACAAATCACTGAGCCATATTCAATTTCGGCAGGGCTGGATTATCCGGGCATAGGGCCGTTGCATGCTTTTTTGGCAGAGAGTAAGCGGTCGGAAGTGTTGGCTATAACCGACACAGAGGCACTAAACGGAGCTTATAGGCTGACAGCGCTTGAAGGAATAATACCGGCACTTGAATCGGCACACGCGCTGGGAGTGCTTGATAAAAAGAAATTTAAGAAAGACGATATAGTTGTCATCAACCTTTCAGGACGTGGTGACAAAGACATGGCAACATACTTACGATACAAAAAATAAAAAAGCTCATGAAACATATAGTAAAGACATTGACACAGACTATACCTGCCGACCTAGAGACGCCGGTAGCTATATATCTGAAGATACGCGATTTATATCCGCAATCGGCATTATTGGAGAGTTCGGATTATCACACTAACCACGGATCGGTTTCACTTATCGGTATTGACCCTATCGGGAAATTTGAGGTTGGTGGTGAGAAAATCACAAAGCAGTATCCAGACGGCACAGTTGAAGTGGTTGACATAAAGGGCGAGGTGGATGTTGTTGCCGAGCTCAACCGATATGTTAGCGACTACTCGATAGATAGCTGCGAAGGCAACGGTATGCTTGGGTTCACGGCATACGATGCGGTGCGCTATTTTGAATCGGTTGAGATACAGCCGCGCGAGGAAGAAATGAGCGATATACCGGATATGTTGTATATACTTTATCGCTACATTATACGTGTGAATCACTTCAAAAATGAGATGACAATTATTGAGAATCTCACTGATGGAGAGGAGTCGCAGACGGAGAATTTGATTGGGCTTTTGCACAATCACAATGTGGCACAGTATCCGTTTAAGGCACACGAAGACATAGAGTCGACAATCACAGACGAGCAGTATTGCAAGATGGTTGAACGCGGAGTGAAACATGCTTTGCGCGGCGACGTGTTTCAGATTGTGTTGTCACGAAGGTTTTCGCAAGGTTTTAGCGGAGATGAGTTTAATGTTTATAGGGCATTGCGCTGCATCAATCCGTCGCCTTATTTGTTTTATTTTGATTTTGGGTCGTTCAAGGTATTTGGGTCATCGCCGGAGACGCATTTGCGCATAGAAGACAAGCATGCATATATAGACCCGATAGCCGGCACCTTTAAGCGCACGGGAGATGATGCCCGCGACCATAAGCTAGCGCAAGAATTGTTGAAAGACGAGAAAGAGAATGCGGAGCATATAATGCTTGTAGACTTGGCGCGAAATGATTTGAGTCGCTGCGGAGGCCATGTGGAGATAGATTTTCTGAAGCAGATACAATTTTACAGTCATGTGATACACATGGTGTCGCGCGTGAAAGCATCGTTGCCCGAGGGCACAGACCGATTCCGGTTGTTTGCCGATACGTTTCCAGCCGGCACATTGAGTGGAGCGCCAAAGGTTCGAGCCATGCAGTTGATTGACGAGATAGAGCCACATAGTAGAGTGGTGTACGGTGGATGCATCGGATACATCGGATTTGACGGTAGTTTGAATCAGGCAATCACCATACGCAGTTTTTTGAGTCATGGAAACCGGCTATATAGTCAAGCCGGAGCCGGCATTGTGGCGCGATCGGTGCCGGAGAAAGAATTGCAAGAGACAAACAATAAGCTTGGAGCGCTGACAAAGGCGATAAAATATGCCGAGCAATTTGGCAAATAAAAATTTAGAGAGAGATGAAACTACTGATAATAGACAATTACGATTCATTCACATACAACATAGTTCACGCGGTGAGAGAATTAGGCTATGCTGTTGATGTGAAGCGCAACGACAAGATAGCGCTTGATTCTGTTGATGCATACGATAAGATAATAATTTCTCCGGGTCCGGGCATACCGTCGGAAGCGGGGATAGTGCCTGAGTTGCTGAAACGATATAGTGCAACAAAATCGATACTTGGTGTGTGCCTTGGACATCAGGCAATTGGCGAATGTTTTGGAGCAAAATTGCTCAATTTGCCAAATGTGTATCATGGCATACAAACGCAGATAGGCATAATCAAAGACGATTATCTGTTTGAAGGTTTGGAGAAGACAATAAAAGTGGGCCGTTACCACTCATGGGTAGTGTCGGATAAGGATTTCCCCGATGAGCTGGAAGTGCTGGCAGTTGACTCAATGCAAAGTATCATGGCACTTCGGCACAAAACTCTTGATGTGCGCGGTGTGCAATTTCATCCGGAGTCGATACTTACTCCTGACGGGCTCACAATTATTAATAACTGGTTAAAGCATTAAAACATATACGATGAAAAAGCTTTTAGAAAAAATGGTTGAGCATCAATATTTGTCGCGCAGTGAGGCACGAGATGTTCTATTAAATATAGCAGATGGGCGCTACAATGACAGTCAGTTGTCGGCATTTATGACTGTATTTTTAATGCGCGCAATAACAACAGATGAGTTGACAGGATTTCGCGATGCGATATTGGAGCGACGTCTACCCGTTGACTTTGGGCCAATCAAAGCAATAGATATAGTAGGCACTGGTGGCGACGGAAAGAATACGTTCAATATATCTACGTGCACATGCTTTGTTGTTGCCGGAACCGGGCGCAAGGTTATCAAACATGGCAACTATGGAGCGAGCTCAGTGTCTGGAGCCTCGAATGTGCTTGAGCAGCATGGGGTTAAATTCTCATCAGATATTGATTTGTTGTCGAAATCGGTTGAAGAATCGGGCGTTGCCTATTTGCATGCGCCATTTTTCTCGCCGGCTTTGAAGAGTGTAGCACCGGTGCGTAAGGCGCTGGGGATACGCAACTTTTTCAATATGCTTGGACCGTTGGTAAATCCGATGATGCCGAAGCATCAGTTGCTGGGTGTTTATAGTCTGAAAATGCTTAGGTTGTATAGATATATAGCACAAAATGAGGGCATAAATTGCACGATAGTACACTCACTTGACGGATACGATGAGATTTCATTGACATCGCCGTTTAAGGTTTCATCGGCACACGGAGAGCAGATGTTCACACCGGAGCAACTTGGTTTTGAGACGGCCGAGCAAGAAGAGTTGTCGGGCGGAAAGACAGTGGCAGAAGCATCAGCAATTTTTGACAACGTGCTAGCAGATAAGGCAACGGCAGCGCAGAAGAATTGTGTGATAGCTAATGCAGCTTTTGCTATCAATACACTTGACAACGAAGTGAGCATAGCCGATGCGATTAAACTAGCTCGCGCATCAATAGAAAGCGGAGCCGCACAACATGCATTCAATCGTTTTTGTGAGATAAATCGCTAAATCGCAATAAAATGGCTACATCAATACTCGATAAAATAGTTGCTTATACGCGCAAGGAAGTAAATGCATCGAAGGCAATAGTGCCCATGCTGCAAATGCGGCGCTATGCCAACTTTGCATCGCTGCCCACGCGGTCGTTTTCGCAAGCGATAAAGCAATCATCGACGGGGATAATCTCGGAGTTTAAGCGCCGGTCGCCATCGAAGGGAGAGATTCACGCAATGGCAGATGCAGAGAGCGTGATAAAATCGTATACACGTGCCGGGGCAACATGTTGCTCTGTGCTCACAGATACGGCTTATTTCGGTGGCTCACTCACTGATTTCAGCATTGCAAGGTCGTCGACACATCTGCCTTTGCTGCGCAAAGATTTTATAATTGATGAGTATCAGATATTTCAATCGCGTTTTTATCAGGCAGATGCGATATTGTTGATTGCAGCGGTGCTGACTGCCGATGAAATATCGAATTTCATACGTGTTGCGCACGATTTGAATATGCAAACGTTGCTGGAGATACACAACGAGCAAGAGTTAGATCGTTTTGACCCTGCAACAGATATGGTTGGTATCAATAATCGGAATCTGCACGATTTTGTTACCGATATAGAAGCGTCGTGCCGACTAATAGAGAAGCTGCCGAAAGAAACCGTGAAAATATCGGAGAGCGGCATATCATCGCCAAAACAAGTAGCGGAGCTGCGAGGAGCAGGCTTCGACGGCTTTTTAATTGGCGAAAGGTTCATGAAAAACGCCGACCCCGGCGAAGCATTAAAAGATTTTATTGATGGAATATAACAGATTAAAGATAAAGGTATGTGGCATGCGCGAGACGGAGAATATAGCTCGCGTGGCTGCGCTAATGCCAACATATATGGGTTTTGTGTTTTACGCAAAATCGCCACGATATGCGGGATTTGTGAACCCGCAAACAGTTAGAGATTTGCCTGAAGGAGTGACACCGGTGGCAGTGTTTGTGAATGAGAGCATAGAGCACATAGTTGATATATGCGAGGTTTACGGCATCACCACCGTGCAACTGCATGGCAGCGAAAATGCGTTGTTTTGCAAAGATTTGGTGGAAAAAGGATTCACTGTATTTAAGGCGGAAGCGCTCACAAGTGCCGACGATATGTTAAAGCTTGAAGACTATGATGGCATAGTGTCAATGTTTATATTTGACACGAAGACCGCAGGCGGTGTGAACGGTGGCTCCGGTTGCAAATGGGATTGGAGCATACTTGACAGTTACAAGCTTAAGACGCCATACATGCTCAGCGGAGGAATCAGTCATGATGACGCAGAGCGTATTGCGGAAGCCATGCGCCCCGGCATGGTTGGTGTTGATGTGAACAGCCGATTTGAAACGGCTCCCGGCATTAAGGATGTAGAATTATTGTCAAACTTTATAAAAAGTTTAGAATATGAACCGACTAAAATCTCTCTTTGAGAAGAAACAAAATAATATACTTTCGGTGTACTTCACCGGTGGATTTCCGAAGCTCAATGACACCGCAGAAATAATTAAGACGTTGGCAGCGAACGGTGTTGACATGATAGAAGTAGGAGTGCCGTTTTCAGACCCTATGGCCGACGGTGTAGTGATACAAGAGAGCAGCACTATTGCTTTGCGCAATGGCATGACTCTAAAGCTTTTGCTATCGCAAGTGAAGAAAGTGCGCCATGAAGTTAGCGATACACCGTTTGTGTTGATGGGATACCTTAATCCGATGATGCAGTATGGCATAGACCGATTATTTGCCGACTGTCATCACATAGGCATAGATGCTATGATAATACCTGATTTGCCATTTGATGATTATTTGAGGCACTTCAAACCACTGTGCGAGAAATATCAAATACCAATCATTATGCTTATCACACCGGAGACATCAAATGAGCGAATTGAATTGATAGATAATCATTGCGATGGGTTCATTTACATGGTGTCAGCGGCATCAACAACAGGCACACGAGAGCGCTTTGAGCAACCGCAACTTGACTATTTCAAACGCATATCGCAGCTCAACTTACGCAACAATAGGCTGATAGGGTTTGGCATATCGAATAAGCAAACATTAGCCACGGCAAATGAATACAGCAGTGGAGCGATAATAGGTTCGCTATTTATCAAGTGCTTGAAGCAAACGCCCGATGATATACCGGCTGCAGTCGAAGCGCTACTGACGCGCTTACACAGTTGAAGCCTCCCCTACTCCAACGATTCAACGGTCAAGAATTAAAATTTAGGTGATTTTTATTCTTTTATGAAGCGTTGGCATACGATATTTGTTTGTTTGTGCTTTTTTGCGTACTTTTGTTGCTGAAATTGCAAATGAACGAAATCCTATACATATTACCACGCGCACTCGCGATTGGCATACTTATCTCAGCACCTATGGGTCCGATTGGTATGTTGGTAATTCAACGCACACTTAGCAAAGGTCGTTGGCCGGCATTTTTCACCGGAATAGGTGCAGCATTTAGCGACTTATTTTATTGTTTGCTCACTGGATTAGGTATCAGCTTTATCACCGATTTTATAGAGCAGCATCAATTTATGTTGCAAGTAGTGGGAAGCATAGTGCTGGCTGCCTTTGGAGTATATCTTTATAGGAAGAACCCCACGCGAGCGCTGCACACCACAGATGTGCCGACAAATAACTATTGGAGCGATGTTGTCACCGGATTTCTGCTCACATTTTCAAACCCGTTGATACTCTTCTTTATCATTGGTTTGTTTGCACGATTTAACGTTGTATTGCCCGATTTCACGCTATACCACTATGTAATTGTGTATATATCAATATTTTGCGGGGCGGTATTATGGTGGTATTTGATTACCACATTGGTAAACCGCTTGCGCAGCCGATTTAATGTGCGGTCGTTGTGGATACTCAACCGCATAATAGGTAGCATATTGATAATCATGGCTATTGTTGGTGTTGGCATGGCAATTACAGAATAACAAAAAAAATACTCACAACTATGGATATGAAAACTATATCAGCACCATACGTGCCG
>CAZGAN010000029.1:0-16827 GCA_964523655.1 uncultured Bacteroides sp. | reverse complement strand
TGCGTACCTTTGGCACGCACTATGCGGGTTGGCTTGTCCCCGGAGATGCGCTCGTGCCTCGCTTTCTCCGGGGTTACCTACAAATTCGTGCCTCTTGGCACGGAGAATAGCAAGCCAAGCACGCACCATCAATAATGCCTCTTGGCACGGAGAATAGCAAGCCAAGCACACGCCATCAGTAATGCCTGTTGGCACGGAGAATACTTGTGCAAGCCAAGCACGCGCCATCAGTAATGCCTCTTGGCACGGAGAATAGCAAGCCAAGCACGCGCCATCAGTAAAAATCTACTGAGCTTTTTTTGATGGCTTCGCCAACGAAAAAAGCATTAACGGCATCGTCAACCGATTTGTCGAAATTATTTCGAGCCTCTGACCCTTTTTCACCAATAAACTCGTCTTTGAGTTCATCAAGTGTGTAAAATTCAAGTTTACCAATACGTTCCATAATTGTTATTTGTGTTTTGAATTAAAGTATTGTTGTGGATGTATGGAAAAATGGGAGGGGTGATTACCAGCAGGGGGTGCGCGGTGCGATGTCGGGATTAGTTTTGGTGGAGTATTGCGGGTCTTTGCCGGCGCGGCGTTGGGCAGTGTAGTCGTTGAGACAGCGCACAGCGTATTTGCCGAGAATGATGATAGCAAAGAGGTTGCAGATAGCCATTAGCGACATTGTGATGTCGGCTAAAGACCAAACAACGCTGAGTGAAGATACGCCGCCAATGAGCACCATTGCAGTAACAGCGATGCGGTAGATGTAGATAGCGGCAGGTCGTTTGGTTATGAATCGCACGTTAGTTTCACCGTAGTAGTAATTAGCGACAATAGAGGTGAACGCGAAGAACAATATAGCGAAGCTAACAAACATAGAGCCGAATCCGGGGAGGAAAGAGAATTGAGAGTCAACAGCACGTTGAGTGAGGCTGATACCTTCGGCGGAGCTGCCAATGTGCACGCCGCTACAAAGTATTATGAATGCGGTGCAGCTGCAAATGAGAAGAGTGTCGGTGAATACGCCAAGAGCTTGTACAAGGCCTTGTTTCACGGGATGGCTAACGTGAGCTGTAGCAGCGACGTTAGGAGCGGAGCCTTCGCCGGCTTCGTTGCTGAAAAGGCCGCGACGAATGCCCATAGCCATGGCGCTGCCCACTGTGCCGCCAATAGCTTGATTGATGCCAAAGGCGTTTTCAATGATAGTCATAAACACGGTAGGCACGTGCTCAATGTTTAGGCAAACAATAATAGCAGCGACAATGAGGTATGCAACAGCCATGATTGGGACAACCCATTGGCTGAATCGAGCAATTGATTTGATGCCGCCCCAAATAATTACAAGAGTGAGCACTGCAATGATGATAGAGGTGGCATATTGAGGTACACTCCATGCAGTGTGAAATGCTTCGGTGATGGTGTTGCATTGCACAGAGTTGTAAGCGAGTCCAAAAGTGACAGAAATGAGTACGGCAAAAGTTATAGCCCAAGTTTTGGAGCCAATGCCGTGAAGTATGTAGTATGCGGGGCCGCCACGGAAGTTTCCGTTACCATCGTCAACTTTGAAAAGTTGAGCCAGGGTAGATTCGATGAAGGCCGAAGAAGCGCCGAGAAGTGCAATAACCCACATCCAAAAAACGGCTCCGGGGCCACCGAGCACAATAGCGGTAGCAACTCCGGCAAGATTGCCGGTGCCAACGCGGCTGGCAATAGAGACCATGAATGCTTGAAAAGAACTAATGCCGTGTTTGTTAGTGCCCTTTGAGACTAGGAGGCGACACATTTCACCAATCATGCGAAATTGCACACCGCGAGTTCGCAAGGTGAAATATATTGCGGCAGCCATGAGAAGAGGTAACAGAATGTAGTCAGATAGATTGTTTCCAATCCAAGAGATGCATTGTTCAATTTGTTGCATTTTGATGATTTAAAGAGTCAGTTTTGGTTGTGTTAGTATCAGTGTTGAGAGTGTAACGTCGGTGCTTCAAGAAGCTGAAAAGGCTGTCGAAGTCGCGACGGAACATGATGCCTACGCCTTGAGTTGTTTGGGCGGTGCGTAGGTAGTAGTTTTGGTCGTTGTAGCGGTTGTAAGCTTTCAGACGCCAAGTGCCGGTTCTATTAAGTAGATACTCAATATCGAAGTCGCCAACGAATTGGTTTGTGTTTAGCGATTTATCGCGATATCCGAAGTTGCCGTTGAAGCGAAGACGGTTATTGAGCAAAGTGCTAGAGAGAGCAACATCAACTTCCACGTCGCTAAAGTCGCCGCGGTCACTGCGTAGGTTAGGAGCGATGCTCCAGTTTTCGCTTAGCTTGCCAAGCATGCTGCTGAGTTGAGCGGCAAGTGTAGATGAAGCGACAGAGAAGAGTTCATTACCTTTTGTGGTTGATGACATATAGTCGGGGGTGTAGAATCGGTTGAGAGCCAGGAGGTAGATGATTTGACGGTTCATCATGTCTTCGGTGCTAACAATAGAACGGACTTTGCGGTAGACGTCGCTTGTTAGAGTTGGGAACTCGAGGTCGAACGAAATGTCGGGTTGGCGCATGTCGCCATTTGCCATAAGTAACGCATGTACGGGCACGTTTGTTCGGTTGAGTTCTTTGTCTTGAAGGAATGATTCGTCGAGGTCGCTGAGGTTAGCGTTAACCGAGTAGACGGCTTTGATGTCGAGACGCGCAGCGTATGGGTCGCCGGTGAATGTGATGGCGCTACCTTCTTTGATGGTGAAGTCTTTGACGATGATGTCTTGGAGAGTGAAGTTGTAGCTACCGCGGTCGATAACGTAAGAGCCATACATGTGCAAGTCGTTACCTTGTGAAGCGTAAGTCATGCGCAAGTTGCCTGAGCCGTAGGCTTTGATTTCGTCGCCACCGATTGGGTCCATAACGAGAATTACTTTAGCCGCGGGAGTTACGTCAACTTGGAAATTCATATTGTATGCCGAGGGAGCGTCTTCGGCAGCGGCTTTAGCGCGCATTCTGTCGCGATATTCGCGCACGGCAGCCGGAAGGCGGTCAACTTCGATGATGGAGTCGGTTACAACTTTAGGTGTTGCGTCGCGGAAAGTGATGAATTTGTAGTCATCAGCTTCTTCGGCGTCGGAGAGCACGAAAGTGAAAGTAGAGCCTTCGGCGGTAGCCATATTCACGTCGATGTTAACGACGCCCGGGGCTCCGGAAATGAAGGCAGAGCCGTTACCAAAGATGCGGCCGTACCAATCAGGGCTTTGTTTTGGTGTGACATCGTAGCTCAAAAATTTGTGAGCGTTTGTGATGCGGAACTCAAAGACCGGGTCGTGGAAGTAGTTGTGAGTGAGGAATCCGTTGAGAAGCGCAGTGTTTCCGTAAGCATCTTTGAGTGTAATGTCTTTGATGTTGATGCGTCCGGGTTGTATGTGAATGCTGTCGCTGGCGTAGTACCATGTGTTAGTGAAGTCGATTTTTAAGCCAAGGTCTTCAGCAAATAGGTCGGCTTCGAGGTCAATGTCTTTGAAAGAACCAAACAATCGAGCTTTGCCGGAAGCAAAACCTTTGACGTCGGCGGCGAAAGCAGACATGAATGGTTTTAGGAATCCGACTTTCACGTGTTTAGCGTCAAATTTTATGTCGAGAGCTTCTTTTGTGGCGAAGATGTCGCCATAGATGCGAGAGTGATTTCCTTCGGGTTCAACGATGTCGGCATCGAGATAGAAAGCTTGTTTTTCGTTATCCCAGTGAGCTTTGATGTCGCCGTTGCCGAGCACGCAGTAGTTGTAGCCAATGCCTTTAACGTGAAGGTTATTGCAATTGATGTATGGTTCTTTGCCAAATAGGCCTTTGGCGTGGAATTGACCGGTAGCATCGCCACAAATGAGAGCTTTGTCGATGTCGAGAGTTTCGAAAATTGATTGAAGGTGAATGTTTGAGAGGTCGACAAGCATTTCGGAGTTGTTATCTTCAGAAGCGACACCGTTGATGCGTATAGCTTGAGACTCAGCGACCATTTCAAAGTTGTGAACGGCAAGATGTTTTGGAGACCAATTGATTTCGGAAGGAGAAATGCGCCACACGGCATCGCCAAAGTTGATGTCGCCGGGGTTGATGTTAACGTCGGCAGTGAATCCACCGTTTTCGTCTCTGCCGAGAAGGGTAGAGAAACTCATATCGCCGTTTATGGGCTTTTCGCGGTCGATGTACCAATTTATTTTGGTGTCGATGCGGTTGTTAGCGGCAGACATGCCAGCCGTAACAGCCATCGGGCCTTTTTGAGTTGGGGTTGTTGTGGTGAAGTAGACAGAGGCATTGTCGTCAATGCTGTTAACGTCAACTTGTAAGGCGGTGTTTTCAATGATTTTGTCGCCTTGTTGTAAGAACGGAGCATCAACGGAGAGGGATAGGGTGTTTTCGTCGTAGTTCATGAATCCGTCAATTGTGACAGGATAGATGATTTGAACCGGGAAGTTGAAGAAACGCGAGAAGTTTTCAGCGTTTGCTATTTCAAATTCGAATTCGAAGTTGTTGCTGTGGTTGCGATTAGCCGTAGATGTGGCAATGTGCTTATTTGTTTTAGAAATGAAAGCCGGAAGTATTTGAGCAATAATGTCTTTGCCTTGGCTAATGATGTTGAGCAGGCTGAGATTACCGGTGATTTTACCGTTAAGGAAATCGCTGCTAATGTTAACGAAATGAGGGAGTTGAGTATCATTAGCGTCTATGCGAATTTTGTTGCAGATGAAATCGGGATTTTCTTCAGAGAGGAATTGAGTGTTTCGAATGTCGATGTAGCCGTCAACCCAATCTGCCAACTTGCCGGCAAGGTTGAGGTCGATGGTGGTTGAGAGTTTGTAGCCTTCGTATTTTTTGATTAGCCCCATAGCTTCAAGATCGATGTTTTCGGCAACAGCGTTTAGAGCTATGCTAGGTCGATCTTCGTCGTAAGAGCCTTCGCAGTTGGCGAAGAGGCTGCCGAGAGGATGGTCGAAAGTGAGATGGCCGGTGAAAGTTTTGTCTTTGTCGGCAGCGACATCGAGTTGTGCGTTAATATATTCGATGCCTTTGAATTGCATTGAGGCAATGTTTGCAACGAGAGTGCCAGCAAAGAGCTTGCCAGCCATTTCGCCATTGATGTCAATAGTGCCATTGAGATTGCCGAGGTCGGTGTTGCCGGTGAGAGTGCAAAGGTCGATGTTGTCGGCTTCGACGTTACCGTCAACTTGTAGCCCGTTGTTGTTAAGTCGTTTTATGGCTGCGTTAGCCGAGACTTTGCCGATGGCAGTAGCTAGGTCAACAACTCCGGCAACGTCGTTGAGCGAGCCAGAAACGTTCGCTTTGAGGTCAATATCGCCAAGAGCAGAGATGATGGTCTGAGCATTAGAAATGTTGACGCCGGGGAATTGCGAAGCGTAAGAGATAATGTTGTTGCCGTTGGTGAGGAGTTTGAGATCTAAATCGGTGACGGTTATTTCTTTTGGCTTGTTGAGGTTTGCCGCTTTGCCTGTTGCGGAGAGGAAGAAATGAGGATTAGAGCCGCTTTCGGAGATGTTGAGTTTTGAGAGTATGAGGTTGCTCAAGGTGCCTGTGGCAGCGATTTCAATGTCGAAACGGTTGCTGATATTGGCGAGAGCGGGAACGAATGTTTCGAAGTCGGATGGAGTGATATAACTACCTTCAGAGAGCTCAATGGATAGAGGTTTTGATTTAATGACATCGCCAATTTTAGAGGGGTCGGAGTAGTTAATTTCGAGAGGAGCGAAAGCGAAGTGAGTGGCATTGAGAAGAATGTCGAGGTTGCTAACGCTGAGAGATGTGGGCGAGTAGTGCACTTGCGCCATGATGTTGCGGAGTTGTAGCCCGCTTTTTTCTTTGAATTTCAAGCGTTCAAGCTCAACGACGATGTCTTTATCGCTAATTTTGGGGAGGTAAGCAACTAGGTCAATGTCGTCAATGCTGATGTGAGCGGCATCGAATTGGTTTGCTTTGTGAGGTTTGCTTAGTATGTTGAATGAAGCAGACGAGTTTGTAATTTTTACGGTGCTGACCGCAAGACTGAATTTTGTGGGCTCTTTTTTCTCTTCTTTAGGCTTCAGGTTTTCAATTATTTTGGCAATGTTAAGCGGTGAAGCTTCGTCTTTTTTGTAGATGTTAGCGTTGAGGCCGTCAATGCTGGCGTAGTCGATGACAATTCTGCCAGTGTGAATGAAGTGGAGAAGCTCGAAACGTGAGGCAATGCATTTCACTTTGAGAGCGGTTTTGCCGTAGTCGTCGGCAACGGTAACATTGTCGATGTCGATGCGATTGAAAGGAGATATGTCAACGTGACCGATAGAGACTTCGGTGCCGAGGAGTTTAGAGAGCTCCTGTTCGCTGATAGTGCGGAGTTTATCTTGGGCCCAATCGGTAGAGAGCAACAAATAAGTGCCAACAGGTATCGCTACCAGGACAATTAGCAGCGAGAACACAACAGCACGTATAATTTTATAAAGTCTATCCATAGCTATAACTCTACAAAATTACAAAAAATCTGTCGATAATCAGCAATAAAAGTGAGCTATAATTGAGGGTTATAAAACAAAAACAGCGCCTTTCGGCGCCGTTTTTAGTTTGGTATGAGTCGAAGCCATTTTCGATATCCGAGATAAGCGATGAAAGTGTAGATTGCGTAGAGGGTGGCATAGAAGAAAATGCCTTTGTAGATGTATAGCGCAATGCACACGGCATCAACTACCAGCCAAGCGAGCCATTGTTCGGCATATTTGCGAGCCATCATCCACATAGCCACGATGCTAAGGGCAGTGGTGAAAGCGTCGCTCCAAGGCACGTTGCTGTTGGTGAATTTGATGAGTATTTGTGCTAAAGCAATCCAGAGCACAGCCATCACGAAGGAGAGGAAGATAGTGGTTTTGAGTGATATGCGGCTTACGGGGAGTTCTTGTTTTTCTTTCTTTTTGAAGTTGAAAGTCCAAGCTATGTATCCGTAAATGGCAATGATTAGATAGTAGATGTTAATAGCAAAGTCGGCGTAGAGGCCGTTGTTGAAGTAAATCCACATTGAAATCATTGGCATAATCACGCTAGCCAACCACACTTTGGCGTTGGCATGGTATTCCCACCAAAGGTAGAGTATGCCGATGCCAAAGCCAAGTATTTCGAGAGCATGTGTGGTTAAGAACTCAATCATGATTTAGAATTTCATTGTTACTGTTGCCATGACGTGAGTTGGCGCTTGAGCTGCGTAACCGGCGTAGCGATAGATTTGTTTGTCGCCGTTGTCGTCAACGTAGTATCCAGCGCCTGCGTAACCGTTGCTGCAGTATTTTTCGTTGAAAATGTTGTAGATAGTGCAGCCAACGCGAAGAGATTTCACGCTTGGTATGCGGTTGAAAGTGTAACCGAGGCTGAGGTTGCTCACAAAGTAAGAGTCGAGAGAAGTTTCATCGCTTTTAGCGTTGTTCATGTATTGTTTAGATACATATTGCGAGGTGAGCGAAGCGTCGAGGCCTTTGTAATTGAAGTTGAAAGCGTTGTTGAAAATGAAGTCGGGCGAGAATGCGATTGGAGTGTCGCCGTGTTCGATAGTGATTGGGTTGGTCCATTCGTCTTCGTAGATGTATTCAACGAAGTTTTTGATGCGGTTGCGAGATATTGTGGCATTGAGAGCCCATTCAAACCAGTTGACGGGACGGAACGCAGCTTGAAGTTCGACACCTAAGCGGTAGCTGTCGGGCACGTTTACGCTGAGCGCGTTGCCGGTGTCAGAAAGCTCGCCTGTAGCAACGAGTTGGTCTTTGTAGTCCATGTAGTAGAGGTTTACGCCGGCAGCGAAGATTTTTGAGTTGAAGGCGTAACCGAGTTCGTAGTCGAAAAGTCGTTCGGCCTGAGGAGCGTGGTTAGCATCGCCATCGGTGAAGTTGTCGCGAGTAGGCTCTTTGTGAGCGACGCTCCAAGAGGCGTAAACGCGGTGTGCACCGGTGGTGTAGTTGAGGCCGAGTTTGGGGTTGAAGAAGTTCCAGTGACGGTTGATGTTGAGAACGGCGGGGCCGGAGATGTTGTAGTCGTAGTTGTCTGATTGGCCGTCAATGGTGTAGTGAATGTAGCGATATTGCATGTCGACGAAAGCCGAGAGCTGTTTTGTGATGTTGTAGTCGCCACGCACGAATATGTTAGCATCGGTTTTTTTACCGGTGTTGTCGTAGTATTTTTGGAGCGGGTTGATAGAACCGGAGTAGTTTCTCACCCAAGCTACTTGACCGAAGTGGTTGCCGTTGAAGTGGTTAGCGGCGCCGCCAAATACGAGTTTGAGGTTGCTGTAGTCATAAATAAAAGAGAAAGTGCCGCCGCCAAAACCGTTGTCGTTGTTTTTGAGGCGAACGAGGTCGCTTTTTTTGACTTTGTTACCATCGGCATCGTAGAATGGGGTTAGGCCGTATTCGGCGAGAGTGCGATTGGTTTTGTATTGTTCGTAGTAACCGTCGTCTTTGGTGTAGTGAAGGGCGGCGGTCATGCGCCAGTGGTCGCTGAGGTGTTGGAAGAGATGGAGTTGGAAGTGATGCTGCACGTAGTAGTCGTTTTGGTTTTCGTAGAAAGCGGTGTTTCCGTCAGCATCGGTGTATTTGCCGCAGGGATTGTATCGGCGGCCGTATTTTTCCATTTCGTCTTTAGAGGCGTAGTCCCAGGCCATGTATGTTTTTTCTTTGCCGCCGAAAGCGATGAGGCGAATGTTTGTGTTTCGGCTAGAGTATGCGGCTTGACCGAAGTAGCTCCAAAGCTCAGAAGATGCGCGGTCGATGTAGCCGTCAGAGCCCATGTGGCTGAGCTTTGCGTCGAAAGACCAGTGTTTGTTGATGAGACCGGAGCCCACGCGAATGTTTTCGCGGTTGGTGTTGTAAGAGCCGTATGCGCCGCTTAGTTCGGCATAAGGTAGCTCTGATGGAGCATCGGTGACCATGTTGATGCTAGCGCCGAAAGCGCCGGCGCCGTTTGTTGATGTGCCAACGCCGCGTTGCACTTGAATGCCGCGCAGAGATGACACGATGTCGGGCATATCAACCCAGTATACGTTGTGGCTTTCGGGGTTGTTGATAGGGATACCGTTAGCGGTGACGTTGATGCGAGAGCCGTCGGTGCCACGCACGCGCATAGAGGTGTAACCCATGCCTGCGCCGGCATCGCTGGTAGAAATTAGAGAGGGAGTTGATGATAGTAGGAACGGGAGGTCAATGCCGTCGTTGAGTTTGTTGAGTTGTTGTTTGCCAACGTTTGTGAATGCTACGGGAGTTTTTTCAGTAGCGCGATTAGATACGATGTCAACGGCGTTGAGAGTGATGCAAGTGTCGGGTTGCACGGTTGCGGCACAGAGAGGGGTGCCGGCAGAGGCGAGCATCAAGCCTTGCAAAAGTAGCTTTTTGTTCATATTAGTATGCAAAAATAAATTTTTTGCAAAATTACTACTTTTTAACCGACTATACAAACGGGGATATAAAACAATAGCCATAACAGCGCGTTGCTGCTATGGCTATATGTTATTGAAGATGTGCTATGTGTTAGCCGCCGAAGTTATCGTAACGGATGTTTTCGGGGGGAACACCGAGGCCATCGAGCATGCTTTCAACGGCTTTACTCATTGGGCCGGGGCCGCACATGTAGTATTCGATGTCTTCCGGATCTTCGTGATCTTTGAGGTATGTGTTGAAGATAACTTGGTGAACGAATCCGGGAGTGTATTTCACACCTGCTGCATCAGCTGCGGGATCGGGACGGTCGAGAGCAAGATGGAAGTGGAAGTTGGGGAATTCCTTCTCGAGTTGGAGGAAGTCTTGCAAGTAGAACACTTCGTTGAGAGCGCGAGCGCCGTAGAAGTAGTGCATCACGCGGTCAGTGGTGTGGAGAGTTTTGGTGAGGTGCATGATTTGAGCACGCAAAGGAGCCATACCGGCACCGCCACCGACCCACATCATTTCAGACTTAGAGTCGTAGTGCGGGTGGAAGTCTCCGTAGGGGCCACTCATGAGCACTTTGTCGCCGGGTTTGAGCGAGAAAATGTAGCTAGAAGCGATGCCGGGCATCACGTCTTGGAAACCGACTTCGGGTTTTGGTTTGAATGGCGGGGTAGCGATACGCACGGTAAGCATGATGCGGTCACCTTCGGCGGGGTAGTTAGCCATAGAGTATGCGCGCACGGTTGGTTCTTCGTTGCGGCATTTTAGGCCGAAAAGGCCGAATTTTTCCCAAGCCGGGAGGTACTCAGCGCCGATAGAGTTTTTGTCGATGTCTTTATCGTAGTCCATGCTGTAAGCAGGGATTTTGATTTGAGCGTAAGAACCGGGCTCGAAGTGCATGTGTTCGCCGGGGGGTAAAGCCACGATGAATTCTTTGATGAATGTAGCGACGTTGTTGTTAGAGATAACTTCGCATTCCCATTCTTTGACGCTGAGCACAGATTCGGGCACTTTGATCGACATGTCTTCTTTGACTTTCACTTGGCAACCGAGGCGCCAGCCTTCTTTCATTTGACGGCGGCTGAAGTGCACTGTTTCGGTGGGGAGGATTTCGCCGCCACCGCTAACTACTTGTACTTTGCACTGACCGCAACTGCCTTTACCACCGCAAGCAGAGGGAAGGAAAACGTTTTGGTTGGCGAGAGAAGAGAGAAGTGAAGATCCGGCGCCGACTTTGATGTCGGTTTCGCCGTTCATGGTGACGGTTACGTCGCCCGATTTCACGAGGTAGTGTTTAGCCACCAAAAGAATAGCCACCAAAGCGAGCGTTAGCACGAGGAAAATGACCACTCCGGCACCGATGGTGAGCGAAGCTGTGCTAGCTAATAATATGTATGCTGTATTCATTGCTATAATATTTTACTTTAATGATGACATTTAGATTTTGATGCCTAAGAAGCTCATGAATGCGATGCCCATAAGCGCGGTGAGGATGAAAGTGATACCAATGCCGCGGAGAGGAGCAGGGATGTTAGAGTGAGATGCGAGACGTTCGCGAATGGCAGCGATGGCAGTGATAGCTAAAAGCCAGCCGATACCCCAACCTGCGCCGGCGCAGAAAGCAGAGCCAATGCCGGGGAATTCGCGTTGTTCCATGAAGAGTGAGCCACCGAGGATGGCGCAGTTAACGGCAATAAGAGGGAGGAATATGCCGAGAGAAGCATAGAGCGAGGGGCTGTATTTCTCGACAACCATTTCTACAAGCTGAGTCATAGAAGCGATAACGGCGATGAACATGATGAGGGAAAGGAAGCTAAGGTCAACGTTAGCATATTCCGGGCCTAACCATGTGAGAGCGCCTTGACGCAACACGTAAGTTTCGAGAAGATAGTTGATAGGGAGAGTGACGCAGAGCATGAATGTCACCGCAACGCCAAGACCGAGGGCTGTGCGCACGTTTTTGCTGACAGCGAGAAACGAGCACATGCCAAGGAAGTAGGCGAATATCATGTTGTCGACGAATATCGACCTAATGAACAAATTTAAGCTTTCCATAACTAGTTATTATTCTTGTAAGTCTTTATTGTGACTGCGGTGCACCCAGATGATGCATGCTACTACTATCAAAGCCATAGGGGGCAAAATCATCAAGCCGTTGTTAGCGTAACCGGCATCGTAGAGAGCTTGAGGGATAACTTGGTATCCGAGCAAGGTGCCGCTGCCGAGGAGTTCGCGGAAGAAAGCGGTGATGATGAGGATTATAGCGTAACCGGCGCCGTTGCCCACACCGTCGAGGAAAGCGGGCCAGGGTTTGTTACCCATAGCGAAAGCTTCGAGACGCCCCATAAGTATGCAGTTTGTGATAATCAAACCGATAAATACGGAGAGTTGTTTGCTGACGTCGTAGGCGAAAGCGAGGAGCAATTGGTTAACGATGACAACCAATCCGGCCACAACAACGAGTTGCACGATGATGCGGATGTTGGTGGGGATTGTATTACGTATGAGCGAGATGATAACGCAGGCAAAAGCCAAGACGGCGATAACCGACATGCCCATAACGATTGCAGGCTCAAGTTTGGCTGTAACAGCGAGAGCCGAGCAGATGCCGAGCACCTGCACAATAACCGGGTTGTCTTTAGACAACGGGTTAAATAACACTTGTTTATTACTTGTTTTTTCAGCCATGACACATTAGTTTCTAAGTGTTTTGAGAAATGCTTCGTATGGTTTTAAGCAGTTGCTAATCATAGCGCTAACGCCTTTAGATGTGATTGTGCCGCCGGAGATACCGTTAACATAATCTTCGTTGCCGGTAGGAGCTTGACCTTTTTTGACAACGGCAACGGGAAGCATTTGGTCGCCTTTAAACATTTGTTTGCCGGGGAATTGGTCGGTGAAAGCGGGTTTTTCGATTTCAGCGCCAAGGCCGGGAGTTTCGCTAGCGTGAGCGAAGTAAGCACCGTACACGGTAGATCCGTCGCTATCGAGGGCAACGTATCCCCAGATTGGGCCCCATAGTCCGGCACCGTAGACGGGAAGGATGTATTTGAGGCCGCTATCTTTCATGTCGCAGACGTAGACGGGGAGCAGACGTTTTGCGGTGTCGGCTTCTTTGCTTTGCACAGCGACGTCGATGTCGAAAGCTTTGCCGTCGATTTTTTGTCCGTCTTCGTTGACTACGAATTGGTCGGTGATGTATTTGTTGAAGTCAGCTTGTACATCGCCATCGGGCACAACGTGCACAGCAGCGAGGATTTGCTTCATTTTGTCAGCATCAGCGTTGGCTTGCTGACGATCTTTGAGCGATGTAGCGGTGAAAGCGAGAGCGGCTCCGACAACTACAACAAGCACTATTATATAGATAATAGTATAAACATTGCTTTGCTTTTTCATAATCTTTAGTCTTTAGCAAGTCTTTGCATGCGTCGACGCACGTTAGCTTGAACGACGCACCAGTCGATCAACGGAGCCATAGTGTTCATGAGCAATACGGCAAGCATTGCGCCTTCGGGGTAACCGTTGTTGTAGGTGCGGATAAGCACGGCCATCACGCCAATTAAGAAACCATAAATGTATTTACCGGTGTTTGTGCGAGCAGCGGTAACGGGGTCGGTAGCCATGAATACGGCAGCGAAAGCGAATCCGCCATACATAAGTTGCTCAACGGGGTTGAGAAAAGAACCGGGATAAGTTGGGGTAGCGAATGTGTTAGCAATCCAACCGGTGAATAGGCCACCGACGATGACAGAGAGCATGATGCGCCAGCTGGCAACGCGAGTGAGGAGCAGGATTGCAGCACCGATGAGGATGCAGATAACAGATGTTTCGCCGAAAGAGCCGGGGATTAGGCCGACAAATGCGTCAAATGCAGAAAGCACGTGTCCGTCGATGCCGTGGAGCACCGGGGCAGCGTCGCTTGTTGATGTGGCGATTTGTCCGAGGGGAGTAGCACAAGTGAAACCGTCGGCAACTTCTGGACCGAAGCCAAAGATTTTTTCAGTAGCGACGAATACTTTGTCGCCTGACATTTTGGCTGGGTAAGCGAAGAATAGGAATGCGCGAGCGGTGAGGGCGATGTTGACGATGTTGTAGCCTGTGCCGCCGAATACTTCTTTGGCGAAGATAACGGCAAATGCAGTGGCAACGGCAACCATCCAAAGGGGAGTGTTAACGGGGAGAACCATTGGGAGGATCAAGCCGGTAACGAGGAATCCTTCTTGAATTTCCTCGCCACGCATTTGAGCGACGGCGAATTCGATGCCAAGGCCAACAACGTATGTTACAACCACCATGGGAAGTATGGCCAAGAATCCGTAGAAGAGGAGGCTCCAGAATGGGAATTCTGTGGCACCGGCAGCCAACCAGTGTTGGTAACCGGCATTGTACATGCCAAAGATGAAGCAGGGCAGGAGGGCTAAAACCACAATAATCATTGTGCGTTTAGAGTCCATGCTGTCGTGCACATGCACAGTGCTCTTTGCCGCCGAAGTCTCGTTTGGAGTGAAGAGGAATGTTTCGAAACCGTCATACACCGAACGAAATGCATGCAGTTTACCATCCTTTTCAAACGACGGCTTTATGCGGTCAAGAAAATTTCTTAATGCTTTCATTTTCTTTTATATGAATTTGATATTTATCGGTGGGGATTATTCAATCTCTTTGCGCAAATAATCAAGGCCGTTTCTAACGATAGCTTGGAGCGGTTGTTTAGAAGAGTCGATAACTTCGGCGAGGGCAAAGTCTTCGGGGGCAATTTCGTAGATGCCGAGACGTTCCATGTCGTCGATGTTTTGGCTCTTGATGGCTTTGATGAGGTATTCAGCCATGATGTCCATGGGGAGAACGCTTTCGTATTCGCCTGATTGAATCATGGCGCGACGACCGCCAAGGGTGCGAGCATCGGGAGTGAATATGCGTTTTAGCCAGCGGCCGGGGAATGAAGGGCTAACGCTCATCTTTTTGGGAGAGATTGAAGCCCAGCCCATGAATTCGTGCACGTCGTCGCCTTCGGGGATGACGGTGATTTGGCTGTAAGGGAAGTGAATGTATCCGTCGAGGTTTTCTTTTACGCCTGTGAGCACGTTTCCGGCGATGATGCGTTTGTGGTTGCCGTTGTTGTTGAGTGCGCCGTTGAGCAAGGAGTCGATTTTGGCGCCAATGGTGGTTTGAGCAACAAATGGGGTGTTGACTTCAGAGCCGGTTATGGCAACGTTGCATTTCCAGTCGGCAGCGCCGGTGAGGGCGAGAGTGCCTATGCGGTGAAGAGTTTCGGCGCTGAGAGTCCAAACTACTTCGCCTTTGTTGACGGGTTTGATGTTAGCGATTTGCACGCCGGCGAGACCGGCGGGGTGGGGACCATGCACGTTCACCATAACGGCGCCAGCGACGTCGGGCATAGCGCTGTCGTTGCGGCGGCTGATGTAGATTTTGCCGGAGGTGAGATGAGCGAGGAGGCTGACAGCAGCGTCGAAGGTGGGTTTATCAGCAGACGACCATTCAGACGAAACAGCCAAAGGTGCGCTATCGAAAGCGGTGACAAAGATGTCGCGAGGGCGCACAGCCGGATTAGGAACAATGTCGTACGGGCGTTGGCGCATGAGAGCCAAGAGACCCGATTGAGCGAGTGTGGTAGCGATAGCGTCGGGGTTTGCAAAGTCAGCTTTGTCAAACGAACGCTTTTGGTCAGCGGAGTCGGCTTTGACGATTACGCGCAATACGCGACGACGTTCGCCACGCACCACGTCGAGCACGGTACCGGCGACAGGGCTCACCAATTTAACATCAACAGCATCTTTGTGATGCATCAGGGCGTCACCGGCGCGAACGCTGTCACCGGGTTTGACTTCGACCTTGGCTACGAAGCCGGGAAAGTCGTCGGGAGCGATAGCAACCTCTGTCGAATTAGAAAGACGAGGTTTAGTAGCTTCAGACGAGACGTTTCCGGCGATGCGGAGGTCTAACCCTTTTTTAATCGTAATTTCCATGCGATTTTAAAATAGCAAATTATGATTTTACAGAGACTAACCGACAGGAATGCATCAGTATATTATAAAACATATAAATATAATAATGTGTCACTGAAGGCAGTCGGATTAATATGTCGAATAAAAGTATATATGCTTTTCTAATTTCAAGAGGAGGTGATTTTGGCGAAAAAGGAGGAGACAATTGCGCGTCAATCATATTAAGCTACAAAGATAATACTTTAATTTATTTTTTGGTAATAATTTTTTTTAAAATAGACAAGAATTAATAGAAAGAGAGTGTTATAAAAGGTCAAAAACGAAAATACGTGCAATAATGTTTAAAAAAAGTGCGAAAATATTTTGATGATAAAAAACAAAATGATAATTTTGCAAGAGATTACCCTAATAATCGAACGACATAATAAATCAAGCAATCGCAAAAGTGCACGGAATACACAAAAGTGCCCTCAAATCTATATCGCGGCTACACAACCTTAAACTCTCTCTCTTTTGCAGTTGGGCCGAATATGAGTAGAAAAAGAACTTCCGGAGTTATGCCGTTAACAGAGTAAATCTTAAGAATTTAATAAACAACATTTATAATCAATCAATTAATATCAAATTTTCTAAATTTTTTATTTCAACAGTTTAAATTATGGAAGCTCAAAAGCCCAATGCTAAGGCTGCAACAGCCAAGGCTAAGAAAGAATCTCAACACGTTCCCGGCATTAAAAATGCATCTTGGGTTATCGTATGCTGTTTCATCGTTGCTGTATGCTTGTTCACCTTCTGGTTTGGCGCAGACTTGCACTTCGATGAAGAAGGTCACCCCCTCGATTTGTGGGGCACAGTTTATAAAGGTGGTTTCATCGTGCCTATCCTTCAAACATTGCTCCTCACCGTTATCGTACTTTCAGTAGAACGTGGTATTGCACTTTCTGCAGCAAAAGGTAAAGGTAACATTTCAAAATTTGTTGCTGACGTTAAAAAATGCCTCGAAAAGAATGACATTGCATCAGCAAAAGATCTTTGCAAAAAACAACAAGGTTCAGTAGCAGCAGTAGTAGCAGCAGCTCTCAATCGCTACGAAGAAATGGATCAAAACCCCAACAACCTTTCAAAAGAGCAACGCGTAACAACACTTCAAAAAGAAGTTGAAGAAGCAACTGCTCTTGAAATGCCTGCACTTCAACAAAACCTTCCCATCGTTGCAACCTTGACAACCCTCGGTACTCTCGTCGGTCTTCTCGGTACTGTAATCGGTATGATCAAATCATTCCAAGCTCTTGGTGCTGGTGGTGGTGCTGTTGACTCAACAGAACTTTCAGTAGGTATTTCTGAAGCACTTGTAAACACCGCATTTGGTATTTGCACCGGTGCTTTCGCTGTTATTTCATACAACTTCTACACCAACAAGATCGATAACCTCACATACGCTATCGACGAAATCGGCT
>CAZGAN010000028.1:0-16989 GCA_964523655.1 uncultured Bacteroides sp. | reverse complement strand
AGAAGGGTGACGTCTACCCCAGCTCGGCATCGTCTACGACGATTTGAGACTGGGGTTACGTGAGGGCCGCAGCTCCACCGAGCTGCGATGGCCTCCGGCCAAAAACAGACGTGGCGGCTATAGACATAGTGGAGCTATCTAAAGTGTACGCTCTTCGAGTAGCGATATGTTAGTAATAGCGTGAGGGCCGTCCGAGTGCCACTTAACTCTCGAGCTGGCGGACGTTAGTGGGTGGAGGTGAGTGAGGTTGGAGTTATGGTGACGCGGTAGGGTGTTGCTTGTGATGATGTGCGCACGGGTGGGTTTACGTGGTAGTAGAAGAGGGTGTTGACGTCCCACGATTTGAGGTCGAGGAGGCGTGTTGAGAGTGGCGGGACAGTGAGTGATGAAGTGACTGTGCGTGAATGTAGGGTGCGGCCTTGCATGTCGCTATATGTTATGTTGAGGGTGAGTGTGGTGACTGTGCGCGCTGAGTCGTTGTTTGTGACGAGCATTGTTTCGTGGCGTGAGCGCAATGGTTTTTCGTATCCGGAGATGGTGATTATTTTTGCTACTGTGTCGCCACAAATGGTGTCGGCATAGATTGATGGCTGCGATGTTTCTACCACTGTGGTCTCGCTTTGTTTCAAGTTTTTGCGAGTGGAGCGTTGTTTGGCAATGATAAGGTTTGAAGCGACAATAAGAAGTGAGGCAAGAATGATTAGTTTTTTCATAAAATCACAGGATTTTGGGCAGTTGGTATTGGGTCGGGATATGTGCGGCGCGCTTTTAGGACTTTATTGTCGTCGTTTCGGTGTAGCGACATTGTGACAAAAAATCGGTATAGCATCCACAGGTCGAATTTGAGACCGTTTTTTACGGCTGTCATTTCTATTATACCATCTTTGACGGTGACGGTGAATTTGTGCATTTTTGTGGGTATTCCTTTTGAGGATACGTCGGTGTAGAGTTGTGCGGTGTAGTGAGCGCCGTCGCCGAGAGAGGCACTCGCCCAGCCTAGCACAGAGCCGGAGGCAAGGCGAAGGTCGGGGCTATCGAGGCAAACTATTTTGTAGTCGCCGGACGTGTTTGTGTCGGCATAGACAGCCACGGTGGCGCCATCGTCAGCGAATTGCCACACACCTTCAATTGGTGCAACAACGCGATCAGCGAATCGAGAGGCAATGGTATCAGGCACAATCACCGCCCCGGCGGCTAGCGCTATCAGGGCGGTGAGAGTAAGGGTTATAAGACGTTTAAACATTTTGTTTAAATAGAGCTGAATTTATATGCAAAGCCAAATGAGAGGATTTCCTTGAGCTGAAGTTTATGCCATGATGGGTCATCAGTGCGAGGAGTTGTTGAATCATAGCGGGCATGCACATAAAGTTGAGTTGAGAGGTATTTGTTAATTTCCATGTTGAAAGTGTTCTCCCAATCGCCTTGCACGTAAGAATAGTCGGAGAATACGTATAGACGGCTGGTTAGTGACACGTTTGAGCACATTTTCCACACCATTTTACACTCGGCAGTAGAACCGAATTTCATGGTGTAGTCGCGCTCGGCACTCACGTTGAAACTTTCATGAGAGAGTATGGAGTCGGGCTTTATACAAGTTTTAATGTTGTATGAAATCGGGGCTACAGAAGCGTCGAAAGAGAAGGTGCTTTTTTTGTTGGCATAGTTGTACGTCATACCAAGACCGGCATTGAGCTCACCGGGCGAAAGGAACGCAGAGCTAAGTGTATGCGAGTTTTTCACATAAGAATTGAGCACCTGTGTTTTGAATTGTGCGGTGATAGAGTAGTACCAACGATGAGCGGCTTTCACACCGAAAGTTGAGTTAATTTGCAAGAGGTCTTCGGAGATGGAGATGTTGCGAAGAGAGTCGTCGGGGGCGCTATTCAAGCCGAGTTTGTATTGGAAAGTGGTTTCAAAGAGAAGGTTTGGATGGTAAACTTGATTGAGCTTAACATTGTAGTTGATGTTTGCAATCATGTTTAAGTTGTTGTTACCACCTTGATACCAGTTTGGCGATACGTAGGCTTGAGAGAATTGGAGAGAGGCGTTGAAAGTGCGCAACCAGTGGCGTTTAATACCACCGTCGAGCACAATTTTATCGGGAGTAGAACGCTCGGTAGCTACCATTTTGATGGTGTGCTCACGAGGGTTAACTTCGGCGTAATATTCTTTAGGGGCGTGACGCATTGTTGCGATATTGTATCGCACGCCGCCGGGGTTATTTAGAGCGTACCGTTGGCGCAACATGGCTTCGTTGCGAGATTGAGCATTACCTTCGTCAATCCAACGGAAAGCTTCGTTATCGGAATACTCGTTTTCAAATGGCTTGAAATCAGTAAAATACTGATAGTGAGTATAGATAACGGGCATGAAGGCTGTGCGCGACAGCGGCTTCATGACTATAAAAGTATCAACAGGCTCGGAATTGTTCACGCCAATGGTGTCAGAAGCGTAAACGGGATATCCAAATTCATCGAAATATAAAAGCTGGTCAGCATAATTTTGAGCTGAAGCCGCTAAAGAGCATAAGGCTAGGATAAAAAGTTGTAAATATCGCATAGTCTAGTAATGAGTTTAGAGTCAGCTATGATTACTTGCAAGCAGTATAAAGAGTGCATACGCCAAAGGTAAGTGAACGATAACTAGTGCTGGCGAAACCGGCATTGCGCATGAGGTCAAGCATGTTTTCGCGAGCAGGGACAGCGGCGATGCTCTCGGGTAGATAAGTGTAGGCGCGTTTATCGTTAGAGAGTAGACGACCTACGATAGGAATAATACCGCGAGTGTAAGCGGCATAGAAAGGTTTTACCAGAGGTGAAGAGGGAGGAGTTAGTTCGAGCACACAAAGGAGGCCACCGGGGCGCAGCACTCGAAGCATTTCAAGATATCCCTTGTCGAGATGCTCAAAATTGCGCACACCGTATGCAACGGTAATAGCGTCGAAACTATTGTCGGGAAACGGTAGCTGAAGAGCGTCGGCGGTGGCAAGGGTGATGCGGTCAGACAGATTTGCTTGGTCAACTTTTTGTTGGCCAACAGCAATCATGCCTTCGGAGAGGTCAACACCGGTGACGTGTGAGCCATCTATTTCTTTAGCGAGTTTGATGGCGAGGTCGCCAGTGCCGGTAGCAATGTCGAGTAAATTTTTCGCACCCGATTTGCGCACAGTTTTAACCGTTAACGCGCGCCAATGCTTGTCGATGCCGAACGTCATGAGACGGTTCATGATGTCGTAAACCGGGGCGATAGAGTTGAACATCGAGCGCACTTGCTCATGCTTAGCGCTCGATGTGTCGTCGTAGGGGGTAATATTTTCTACTTTCTCTGCCATCAATTAGCCTTTGAGTTGGTTAAGGCAATTGAGCACGTTGCGAGAGATGCGATCTTCGAGGTGCTCTTCGGGAGCTTTCACGAAAGATTCGCCTGTAACGTGGTCGAATAGTTCGATGTAGCGAGCAGAGATGTTGTTGCATATTTCGTCAGTCATTTCGGGCACGGTTTGACCGGCTTTACCCATGAAACCGTTATCCATCAACCATTGGCGAACGAATTCTTTAGAGAGTTGACGTTGAGCCTCACCTTTTTCGAAACGCTCTTGGTAGCCGTCAGCGTAGAAGTAGCGTGAAGAGTCGGGGGTGTGGATTTCGTCGATGAGTATAACTTTGCCATCGCGTTTGCCGAACTCGTATTTTGTGTCAACGAGGATAAGGCCATGCTCAGCAGCGACACGAGAGCCGATTTCGAACAAGCGGCGAGTGTATTGCTCCATGACGGTGTAGTCTTCTTCAGAAACGATGCCTTGGCGTATAATTTCTTCGCGAGAGATGTTTTCATCGTGGCCGGCATCAGCTTTTGTGGTTGGAGTGATGATTGGCTCGGGGAAGCGTTGGTTTTCGCGCATACCGTCGGGGAGTTTCACACCGCAAATTTCGCGATTACCGGCTGCATATTCGCGCCAAGCGCTACCGGTGAGATAGCCACGGATAATCATTTCAACTCTAAAACCTTCGCACTTGTAGCCTACGGTAACCATAGGGTCGGGCACGGCGATTTTCCAGTTGGGTACTTCTGAGGCAGTAGCGTCGAGCATTTTAGCAGCGATTTGGTTGAGCACTTGACCTTTGAAGGGGATGCCTTTAGGCAACACAACGTCGAAGGCAGAGATGCGGTCTGTAGCGACCATTACCAAAATGTCGTCGTTGATGTTATACACATCGCGAACTTTGCCGTGATATACACTTTTTTGACCGGGGAAATTAAAATCGGTGTTTGTAAGAGTTTTTACAGTTGACATGATGATATGTAATTTTTGGTAAATTATTCGGGTTGATTATCTTCAGATTGATGTTCGGTGTGCTCGCTTTTCTCGGCTTTTTGAGCTTCGTCGAAGCGCTCGTAAGCTTCAACAATTCGTTGCACGAGTTGGTGACGCACGATGTCTTTTTTGCCAAACTCAACACGTCCAACACCATTAACGCCGTCGAGTATTCGCAAGGCTTGAATCAGACCTGACTGAGTGGAACGAGGCAAGTCTATTTGCGTGACGTCACCGGTAATAATCATTTTGGCATTCATGCCCAAGCGTGTCATGAACATTTTGATTTGGTGCGTGGTGGTGTTTTGAGCTTCATCGAGCACAATGATAGCATCGTTGAGAGTGCGACCGCGCATGAAAGCGAGCGGAGCTATTTGAATCACTTTTGAGTCCATGTACTCGCGCAATTTCATGGCGGGAATCATGTCTTCAAGAGCGTCGTATAGTGGTTGTAAATACGGGTCAATTTTGTCTTTCATGTCACCGGGCAAGAAGCCGAGCTTTTCACCGGCTTCAACTGCGGGACGAGAAAGGATAATTTTGCGCACTTCGCGATTTTTGAGAGCGCGCACGGCAAGGGCAATAGCGATATAAGTTTTACCCGTGCCGGCGGGGCCCATGGCGAAGGTGAGGTCGTTTTTGGCGAATGTTTCTACCAATTTTTGTTGGTTAGGAGTGCGGCCCATGATAGGCTTGCCATTAAGACCGTATATGATAACGTCATCGCGTTTAAGTTCTTGCGGAGCTTGACCTTTTATAATATCAAGAATAGTTTCTTCAGATAGGCGATTGTAGCGCTCGGCATGGTCAGCGAGCTCTTTAATCTTTTTTTCAAAATCGGCAGTTTCGCTGTCCTCGCCGATAACCTTAATCACTGAGCCTCGAG
This sequence comes from uncultured Bacteroides sp., assembly GCA_964523655.1. Lineage (GTDB taxonomy): Bacteria > Bacteroidota > Bacteroidia > Bacteroidales > Muribaculaceae > CAG-873. Next base: position 11,788 of record CAZGAN010000028.1, on the reverse strand, counting down.
CGGCAATGCGCAGCTTCGGGAAAAGGTTGCGTATCAGATGCATGTTTGAATTGTTGACGCCGTAGAAAATAACAGGATCAACGTTTTCAATTATAATAATGCGTTCAATCATGAGCGTGTAGCGAAGTTTTTAAAATTCAGTTACAAAATTAGCAAATTATTGTGCAATAATAAAGAAAAAAGCAACAAAAAAGCGAGGTAGCCACGACATAAGTCACAGCTACCTGCGCAACGGAGATATAATAACTAACTAAAACTTACATGCAGAGTGAGACCAAAAGGTATAAGCAGTGAGCAAAGACAGCAGCACCGAGACCACCAATAGTGTGAGCAAGAATAGCTTTAGGGGTCAGCTCGCGATAGCCAAGAGAGTCGAGCATGGCAGTGTGAGTGCTCAAGAATCCGCTCCAGCACATGCCAATAGCGGTGAACACGGCAATAGCGTTACCATCAATCCAACCATGAGCCAAGAAGTTTGGCACAAGGCTGAGGGCAGCACCAACGGCACCAAGTGCGGTGATTGGGAATGCGATGAGGTGCGTGTCATGGAAACCAAACAACCATTCAAACACAATGTTTACTTTGTCGGCTAGCCAAGGGAGAGCGGCTACGCCTTCATAAGCAGCTCCGGTGTAGACACCACTTTCAGAGGGGCCAAAAGTTAGAATCATGACAAATGTTGAAATGATAAGTACACCAGGGATAATAGCAATACCAACATCAACACCGGTGCGACCACCATCGAGCAAAGCATTGAGTATGCGAATGAAAGTTGATTGATTTTTATCTTTTTCAGGAGCTATTTCGTCGAGCTTATCAGCGTCGACAACATTTTCTTCAGCGAATTTTGGATACGCTTTAACAACGAAGTGTTGCATGAGGCGAGTTGAAATCAAGCAGCCAACAAAGGCACCACAGAGGCCAACCATTGGTTGCCAGAAGAAGCCTTGACCAATCATAAATACCATCACCAACAAGCCCATACCAAAAGCGGTGCCGAAGTTTGTGAGAGAAATGAATTGGTATTTTTTGAAGTAGGAGCTGAAGCGTTTATCTTGAGCTAACGATATGATAGCGGGGTTATCGCTGAGAAATGTCATAACAGCGCCAAGAGATGCCACACCGGGCAGGTTGAAGAGCGGCTTCATGAGAGGCTTGAGTATTTTTTCGAGAAGCTTCACGACGCCAAATTCAACAAAGATGCGACCTAAGGCACCGGTGATGACGCAAATGCCCATGAGATAGAACACAGTGTTAAGAAGTAAATCGTGGGCGGTGTGCATGATGGTGTTAAGCATCTGTGCCACTCCCATAACATGCCCCAAATACCAGAAGAGGGCAACCACAACAACCAAGCAAGGTATGCCCGTTGGTATGAACCGAGTAAAAGAAGATTTATTTGTACTCATTATCTATGTAATTAGATTTATGTAATTTCAATGGTTAAAAAGCTGAGGATATTATTTTAGGGAGAAGATGTTGAGGTGCCACTTCACGCCAACCGACACATACAAGGCTTTATTTTGCATGAAGTCGCCGGCATTAGCATTCTTGCCCCAAGCATAGAAGCAATTTGCGTGCAAGCGCAAAGATGTGCGTTTTTTTATGAGGGGGAAGTATTCAACACCGGCGCCGGCCATATTGAGTTCGGTGCCGGGAAGCACTGTTATGTCGCCGTTATTGGCAGTGTGGTTGACATCGTAGGTGTATTTGCCTTGCAAGTTCCAAGCTTGGTTTGGACGCCACGAAAGCTCAGCCATGAGAGAGCAGTCTTTAGCGAAGAAACCGTGGGTAGAAGAGGCGCGGTTCATAAAATCGAGTTCAAGAGCCCATTTATCAAGGCTAAATTTATTACCGAGAGCGATGTAGCTAATATAGTCGCCTTTTGCGTATTCAACTAAGTTGGCAGACCAAATGGATTTGTAGAAGCCGTGATTGCCATACCAAATAGCGTTGTAAGCATACATGTTTCTATTGGCAGTGGTGTGCGACGGGCTTTGAGTGATTTGAGCCATCACATAGTCGTTATTAGTGAAGTGATAGCCGGCCGATGCACCGAGTTGGTAGCAGCCAATGTTTTGCCAAAAGACAGAGGTGCCATAGAGGTCCATGGGGTTACGGTCATATTCCCAGCCACCGATAGCGACGATTTGTTTACCGGCTGAGAAATTAAAGCGCTTGTGAGCCCAGTCAATGTAAATCCAGTCCGTAGCGTCAAAGAAATTGCTGTCGGAGTGCATTTTATTGAGGCGCTGACGCCAAGAGTAAGTGAGACCGGGAGTGATTTCACCATCAACTTTCAGCATAAAATACTTACCTTCAAAGCCGCTATTATTGTCTTGAGTGTTGCCATCCCAAGAGAGGTGTTGGTAATCGACACGCACATCGGCACTAAGATTGATAAGTTCCGGTTTTTGGGGAGATTCTAGGTCTTCTTCCGGAATTTCATCTGCAAAAGCTACAGCCGAGGTTATGAGGGTAGCGGCTGCAAGTAGCAGTTTTTTCATAAGGGATAATAATTTGGTTTTAGATTATAGTAATTTTCCCCAAAATTATGCATAATTTTTAATTTAGCCAAACATTATTCTAAAAAATTGAAAAAATAGTTATATACTAGGCTGGGTCATACTGAGGGCAGCAGCTCCACCGAGCCGCGATGGCCTCCGGCCAAGAAATGTCTCTCTATGGGATGATAGCAAACAACCTCAGTTGCAACGAATTGAACTGAGGTTGTTTGTATGGGTATGTGGTGAGAGGTTAATTCTCGTAGATGGTTGTATCGTTAATGCCTGCTTCGGCGAGGGCTTGACGACGCTCGAGGCAAGTGCCGCAACGGCCACAGTGGTGCAAACCACCGCGATAGCAAGAGTATGTGGTGCTATAGTCAATGCCCAGTTTTTTGCCACGCTCAGCAATTTGAGCTTTAGAGAGGAGAGTGTAAGGGGCATAGAGCATTATATTTTCATAAGTACCCTCAGAAATGGCGCGACTCATGGCTTTAATAAACTCGGCACGGCAATCGGGATAAAGAGCATGGTCGCCGGCATGGTTGGCAATCATCACGCGGGTGAGGCCATTGCTTTCAGCGAGTCCGGCAGCAGCAGAAAGCATAATTCCATTGCGGAAAGGCACAACAGTTGATTTCATGTTGTCGAAGTCGTAATCGCCTTCAGGCACAGCATCGGCGCCTTCGAGGAGCGAGCTATGGAAATAGTCGTGTATGAAAGCCATGTCTATTTCAATGAGTTCGATGCCAAGTTGTTTGCAGTGCAAGCGAGCATATTCAACTTCGCGAGCGTTGTGATTAGAGCCGTAGTTGAAAGTAACGGCTAATGCTATTGACGATGCGTATTCATGCAACATTGTCACAGAATCCATGCCACCAGATAGCACCATTAATGAGTTTTTAGTCATGACAAATGTATATTAAGTATAAAGTAAGGCTTATTTATCAGATAGCACGTTGTTGAGTTGAGCGAGGCGACGTTGCTGAGCTAAATCTTGGTGATTTTCGTCACCGCGATTAGCGAAGGGATAGATAGAAATGCCGCCGCGAGGGGTGAAGATACCCACAACTTCAATGTATTTGGGGTTCATGAGACGCCATAAGTCCTCCATAATGATATTCACGCAATCTTCGTGGAAGTCGCCGTGATTGCGGAAGCTGAAGAGATAAAGTTTCAAGCTTTTGCTTTCAACCATGTCTTCGCGAGGAATGTAGCTGATGATAATTTTAGCGAAGTCGGGTTGACCGGTTTTCGGGCAAAGCGAAGTAAATTCGGGGCAATTGAATGTCACAACGTATTCGTTCTCGGGGTGTTTATTTTTAAACGTTTCGAGAATAGAGGGGTCGTATTGGGTAGGATATTTCACTCCGGTATTGCCAAGCAAAGTAACGCCGGGCATTTCATCATTAGTGCGTGACATAATTATATATGTATATGAGTTAGTTTTAAAATTTTTGCATGTCGACGAGACGTTTATAATATCCGTTTAGGGCGATCAGCTCGGTGTGAGTGCCACGTTCCACAATTTTGCCTTCGTGCATCACACAAATCAAGTCGGCTCCGGCAATTGTAGACAAGCGGTGAGCAATGACAAGCGTTGTGCGATCTTTCATCAAGCGCTCGAGAGCTTCTTGCACAAGGTGCTCGCTTTCGCTATCGAGGGCTGAAGTTGCTTCATCGAGAATGAGGATTGGCGGATTTTTGAGGATGGCACGGGCGATAGATACACGCTGACGTTGACCGCCGGAGAGACGGCAACCACGGTCGCCAATGACTGTGTTGTAGCCATCTTCAGAGGCAGAGATGAAGTCGTGAGCGTTAGCAATGCGTGCAGCTTCTTCAACTTGCTCTTGGGTGGCATTTTCAACGCCGAATGTTATGTTGTTGTAGAACGAGTCGTTAAACAGTATAGCTTCTTGGTTTACGTTGCCCATGATGGCACGGAGATCATGCACACGCACATTGCGCACGTCTACACCATTGATAGTGATAGCGCCTTCGTCAACATCATAGAAGCGCGGCAAGAGGTCGGCAAGGGTTGATTTACCTGAACCAGATTGACCAACGAGCGCCACGGTTGCACCGGCGGGGATGTCGAGTGTCACATCGTCAATAACTTTATTGTCACCGTAGCTGAAGCTCACATTTTTGTAGCTGATTGCGCCACCTTCAGCCGGCAATTTTTGGGGATTAGCGGGGTCGGCGATGGGGTTTTCGGCGTTAAGTATTCGGTCGACACGTTCCATTGAAGCCAAGCCTTTTTGCACCGAATAGGCAGCTTTAGATAGGTCTTTTGCGGGATTAATAATGCTGTAGAAAATCACCATGTAGTAGATGAATTCAGCAGCATTGAGAGGAGAGCTTCCTCCGAGTATAAGCCAACCGCCAAACCAGAGAACAATAGAAATGGCAATTGTGCCTAAGAATTCGCTCATGGGGTGAGCGAGAGATTGGCGACGTGCCACAGCTTTGGAAAGGCGAAAGAATTCGTTATTTTCATCTTTAAAGCGATTGCGCATTTTGTGCTCGGCATTGAAAGCTTTGATAATGCGTAGGCCGCCAAGAGTTTCTTCGATAGTAGACATCAATATGCCCCATTGGTTTTGACCTTCGAGCGATTGGCGTTTCAAGCGTTTGCCCACACGTCCCATAACCAAACCGGCGCAGGGGAGCAAAATGAGAACAAACAAAGTTAGTTGCCACGACACGGCAATCATCATTGCCAAGCAAACCACAATCATCACCGGGTTTTTGAACATCATTTCAAGCGAAGCCATGATTGAGTTTTCAATTTCGGCAACGTCACCACTCATGCGAGCCATTACATCACCTTTTCGTTCGCCGGTGAAATATCCGATAGGAAGTGTGGTTATTTTGTTGTAGACAAAGTTTCTGATGTCGCGCACCACACCGGCACGTAGAGGAATTAAGTAGTAAGAGCTGAGATAAGCAGTTCCTGTTTTCAGACCGGTCATCACCACAAGCACAGCAGCCAAAATGGCGAGAGTTGACACCGGGCCACACACTTCAATCATGTGCTGCACTGCGTAGTAGCAGTTATTTACAGCAACACGCTTTATTTCACCGATACCGGTGCCATTGAGAGTCATGTAATCGTAGTGGGTTGTATCAACCTTAAACAACATCTGCAAGATAGGTATTATCAGAGCGAACGAGAACAGTGTCAACACAGCAGTTAACACGTTGAAGATAATACTAAGGAAAAGATATCGTTTATAAGGCGGCACGAAACGCCGCAATACTTTAATAAAATCGCGCATAAATAATTATTTTACCGCAAAATTACTAAAATTCCCCCTCTCTACAAAATTCGGGCACAATAGTGCAAGGTGAGTTAGTTAACATTAGGCAAAGCGGGGTGAAGTTGCCAAGTGCGATAGTGGGCGCCCATGGCACGCACCAAACGGTGCCAAGTTCTGTCGCCGTGGGTGCTTAAAAGTTCGGCAGCCGTAACATCAACGTCATTGGCCACAGCCCAAACATTGTTATCGAGTTCATTTTCTAATTGTCCCAAACTCCAGCCGCTATAGCCCAAGAAAAAGCGCAAGACTCCGTCGACGGGATATCCGGAGTTGATGTATTCAACAACCACGTCGAGATTGCTACCCAGCCACAAGCCGGGATAGATTAATTGCGACTCCGGCACAATGTCGGGGCCGAGGGTGTGCATGAAGAAAAGGCGGTCTTGCGACAACGGGCCACCGCAAAAAACCGGAACTTTGTTGTGTGATTTGTCAATTTCGGGCAGTAGAGTGTGGAGTCGCAGGTTAGTTTTATTGTTGAGCACAACACCCATAGTCCCCTCAGTTTCGGAGCGGTCAATAATAGAAATAACAGAATGAAGGAAGTAACTTTCACGCAAGAAAGGCTCGGCTACAAGCAATGAGCCTTGCAGCGCCGGCGCCTTGACTGTAGTGAAGTCAAATAATTTTGTTGGAATGATTTTCATAAATTAGGAGAGATACTTATAAAAATTAAACAAATTAATTGCTAATAGGTTTACAAAATTAATTACTTTTGCACTTGTAAAGATAATAAAGATTTTTGAATGGAGCAAGAATTTTCATCAACACTATTAGATAATGCCGTAAATGAGTTGTCAAGACTCCCCGGAATAGGCAGAAAAACAGCATTACGATTAGCATTGCATCTGCTCAGACAGGAAGAAAAAAATGCCGATGCGCTTGGCAATGCAATAATCAACATGCGTCACGGCATAAAATATTGCAGTGTGTGCCACAATATCAGCGAGACAGAATTGTGTCCGATTTGTGCGTCACCGGCACGCGACAGCCACACTGTGTGTGTTGTTGAGAATGTGAAAGATGTGCTTCTTTTTGAGAATACCGGACAATACACCGGGCTATACCATGTGCTCGGTGGAGTTATCTCGCCTATTGACGGCATAGGGCCCGATAAATTGGAGATTGATTCACTGGTGACACGCATTGCCGCCGGAGGTGTTGACGAGGTTATTCTGGCACTCAGTGCAACAATGGAAGGCGAGACAACCAATTTCTACATTTACCGCAAGCTAACCGGCATGCCGGTGAAAATCACGCAATTGGCACGCGGAGTGTCGGTGGGTAACGAGATAGAATACACCGACGAAATCACGTTGGGGCGTTCGCTGCGTGACCGCACACTTTTTGCCGACACGTTCCGCAACAAATAATATTCTGATAATTAGGATAATTCAAAAATAGTTTGTTACTTTGTCTGAAAGTATAATTATTGTAGTTATGGCAGCAGAATCAGAAGCTCTTAATATAACTCCAACAAATTCAAATATTTATTGGAACATGTTGAAAGACCTCAACATGGATGTGAAACTTGACTTAATAGCCAAGCTATCAAACTCGCTTATAAATAGAGAGAGTGACAACACAAAGACAAACTGGACAGAAAGTTTTGCCGGGAAATGGCAAGACAGCCGTTCTGCGGATGAAATAGCAACAAGTATACGCCAATCGCGGCACTTTGTTGAGCACGATATAGACCTATGAACGGCTACCTATTAGATACATGCATATGTGTATTTCTGCTACGTCAAAGATACGGCATAGCAGAAAAGTTAAATCAAATAGACTGCTCAAGTTGCTATATCTCGGAAGTTACGCTTGCCGAGCTAAAATATGGTGCATACAAGAGTCAACGTGCAATGGAAAACCTTGAAGTTATCAACAACTTAATTTCAAAGATAAACATAGTGCCATTTGGAGAAACGATTGATATTTATGCTAAGGAGAAGAATAGATTACGCTCCATTGGCCAACCTGTTGAAGAATTTGATCTACTCATTGGATGTGCGGCTTTGTCAAGAGGTCTTACCTTGATTACTGACAATGTGAAGCATTTCAACAGAATAAAGGGTCTTAACATTGAAAATTGGATAACAAGATAACAACGATATGAGATGTGAGATGAGAGTAAGGGCTCCGGAGCCGAACGATTTAGATATGCTCTATCGCTGGGAGAATGACCCGACGCAATGGGACAATGCGTTGTGCGCGGCAGTGGTATCGCGCCACGCGCTATGGAACTATCTGCAAAACTACGATGACGATATTTTTGCCAACGGTCAGGTTCGTTTTATGCTTGACGTGCACGAAGGTGGAGAAATCACCACTGTTGGCACTGTTGATTTGTGTGACTTCTGCGGGCGTGATCGCCGAGCATTTGTGAGCATATTCATTGATGAGCCATATCGTGGCAAAGGCTATGGAGCACAAGCGCTCAAGGCGGCGCTCAAAGTGGCTCGTCTGCGCTATAATATTGAGATTATAGCGGCGATGATTGCCGCCGACAATCACGCATCGCAACATCTTTTCACTTCACTCGGTTTTGAGAAGAGCGGCACGCTGAGCGACTGGCTGTCGCGCGGACACACGCGTGTTGACGCCCTACTCTATCAAATAAGACTTTAGACGATGATACTGGTAGCACCCGATAAATTTAAGGGCACTATGACGGCACAGCGTGCCGCGCAAATCATTGCGGAGACGCTGGGCAAGGATCGTTGCATGGTGATGCCCATGGCCGACGGTGGCGAAGGCACAGCGCAAGTGATTGGTGCGGACACGCCATGGAAGTGCCGCGGCAAGTGGTTTTACAACGAACTTACGCGCGAAGCAGCTGTTGACTCAAGCGCGGTGATAGGCTTGCAGCAGGTTGACCGCGCCACACACAACATACTCACAGCCACGTCGGCGCCACTTGGCGAGGTGCTCAACGAGATAGCACGAGCCGGAGCCATGCGCATATATCTCGGTGTTGGTGGCACAGCCACTTGCGACGGTGGCGAAGGTATGCTTGACTCACTATTGCCCGACTATAATTGGCAAGATATGATTATAGGGCTGTGCGACGTTGCCGTACCTTTGCTTGATGCACTGATGTTTGCGCCACAAAAAGGAGCCACAGCTGAGCAATTGCCGCTTTTGGCTGAGCGGCTCAAGCGTGTGCAAAAGCGCTTTGGGGGCATATCGCAATGGGATGGTGCCGGCGGAGGCATAGGATATGCGCTGGCATCGGCATTGGGGTGCAAGTGCGAGAGCGGGGCTAAATTTGTGTTAAGACATTATCACATTGATTGGAGCAAGGTAGAGCTTGCCATCACCGGCGAAGGGAGCATTGATGCACAAACCGAGCGCGGAAAAGTGGTGAGCGAAGTGCAAGCGGCAGCGAAGGCTGAGGGCGTGCGGTGCATAGCCATAGGCGGACGTGTGTCGCCCACCCTACTCTGCAACGACGTTATTGACACGTCGCGCTATATGGCTGCGGAAGAGCTCACGGCAGAAATAGCAGAAAAAAGACTGCGCATAGCGGTGCAAAATGTTACAATTTAAATAATTGCATAGCCGATAATTTCCATTTTTGACAGTTTGTTATTATCTTTGTAGCATGAACGTAAACTAATAAACCCAAATATATCTAAATAATTCAATCATGTCAACATTCAAATTCATCAAGCGCGCCATGGCCTCAATGGCTATGTTTGGCCTGTTGGTATGCACAAGTTGCAGCAAATCAGCCACAAACAACAACGAAAGCGAAGAAACAGAAGCAACGGAACCGGCAAAAGTTATCGTGGCCTACGTAACAGCCAACTTCACAGAGCTTCCCGACCCCTCGTTGATGACACACATCAACTATGCATTTGGACACGTTAACAGCACATTTAACGGTGTTGATATTGACAAGCCCGAAAATTTGAAGAAAGTGGTAGCGCTCAAGGAGCAAAATCCGGAGTTGAAAGTTATGCTATCAGTTGGCGGATGGACAAGCGGCAATTTCAGCGAAATGGCAGCAGACTCAGTAAACCGCATCACCTTTGCAAAAGAGTGCAAAAAAATAGTAGACGAATTTGGACTTGACGGCATAGATATTGACTGGGAATATCCCACATCGTCAGAAGCAGGCATTTCATCAAATCCGAACGATACCGACAACTACACATTGCTTATGCGCGATCTACGTCAAGAGCTCGGCAAAGACAAATGGGTTACATTGGCAACAATTTGGAGTGCAAAATACATTGATTTCAAAGCAATTGACCAATACATTGACCTTGTGAACGTGATGTCATACGACATGAAACAAGTGCCTGGACACCAATGCCCGTTATATGAGTCAGAGAAATTTGGTGACAGATGTGCCGACAACGCAATCAAACTACACCTCGCAGCCGGCGTGCCCGTTGAGAAACTAGTGATGGGTATACCGTTCTACGGTCGTGGTTGTGGCCCGTACACAGACTACGTAGATTTCAAAGATTTTTATGTTGCTGATGGTTGCACCATGGAGCGCGATTCAGTGGCACACATTCCTTACATCGCCGACAAAGATGGCAATCTTGTGCTTGGCTACGAAGATGTTGAGTCTGCAACAGAGAAGTGTGAATACGCACTCGACAAGAATTTGCGCGGTGTGATGTACTGGGAGTACAATTGCGACAGCAAGGATCACACTCTTGCAAAACTTCTTGCAAAATACTTCCTTCCGAAGAAATAATTTTCTCGCAAATACGTAAAAAAACGGAGGTTGAGCCACGCGGCTCAGCCTCCATTTTTTTGACACCGGGAAATTTAGCTCATGCCTCTTTATTGGTAAATGCGATAGCCTACGGCCAAACACACGCAAGACTCAAGTAATGAGTAAAAAAAGATAAAATGTTTCTATATATGTAACTTTTTATTAAATTTGCGGAAATTAATCACCTATGATAAGAAAACGATATTTTAAAACAAAATAAATATGGAAGAAAAAGATTTTTACACGTTAGAAGAAGTCGTTGACGATGTTATCGGTAAAAAAGGCACGGCACGACGCGATGCTATCGAAGAAGAACTTCAATCCTTCCTCATAGGCGAAGCCATAAAGAAGGCTCGCAAAGAAAAAAATATGACACAAGAGCAACTCGGCACACTTATGGGAGTGCAACGAGCTCAAGTGTCACGGATAGAAAACGGCCATAATCTGACTATAAACACAATTGCTCGAGCCTTTAAGGCTCTAAATGTGTCGGCACACCTCGATTTAGGAAATGTGAGACTAGCACTATATACTAGAGAGTAAGAAGTGGTCGCAACATAGGCGGCACATCTCCGAAGTGCCGTGGCTGTGAGTAGGGCGAGTCACCCCAGCTCGGCATCGTCTCCGATGATTTGAGACTGGGGTTACGTGAGAGCCGCAGCTCCACCGAGCTGCGGTGGCCTCCGGCCAAAATATACGCAAGACGCAAGTAAAGAGTAATGGTGTGCGGGATGGATTGACACGAGCACTTCCTCCGAAAGTGACTATCTCTCTTGTCTCCTACCCCACAGAGCCTCCATACGTCGGCACTGTGGGGCTACCTATAGTGTACGCTCTTCAAGCGATTCTAATTACCACCCCATGCGAGCATCGCCGCAATCAAACGACTTAATTTCGGAGTTGGCATCAATTTGCCTAAAAGTGTAATTTTTAAACATCGCGGTTACATAGGGAAAGTGCTAATGGCTTTGAAAGCCTCATACGCTTCACGAGCAGCCTCTTTTTCAGACTGGCTCACAGGAGCAGGATTTGCCAATTTCTCCGCAAAGCGAGCTGCATCTTTTCCTTTCAATACGGGGGTTTCTTTTATTGGTCGTGCCATAGCGATACGTTTTTATGGTTATCTTTTGCAAAAGTAATAATTTTTTTTGGATATCAAAAGAAGGGGGATAGTTAGAAGGTGATGCCGAAGCGCATGCTTATGTAGCTGATACCGGGGCAGATGC
>CAZGAN010000027.1:0-17492 GCA_964523655.1 uncultured Bacteroides sp. | reverse complement strand
AATATAATTATTTTCTAAAATCCAAACAAATAAATCGGCGTTTTTGACGAAAATCCAAAGAAATAATTTGGCATTTTTTCACAAAATCCAAAGAAATAATCAATTTTTCGATTGCTGCGTTTGATATACCGACGGCAACACGCCAAACTCTTGTTTGAAATATGTCGCAAAATATTTCGGGTTATTATAGCCAACTTGATACGCTATTTCCGACACATTAAGTTGGCTTTCGCGAAGAAGTTGCGCTGCTCGCTTCAAACGTATAACGCGAATAAATTCGGTAGGCGTTTTACCTGTTATCTGGCGCATACGCTTGTACAAATGCACACGGCTCATACCCAACTCTCTACTGAGCTCCTCAACCGAGAGATCCGGACGCTCCATATTCTTTTCCACATATTTCACCGCCGACTCTATTAGCTTCTCATCTAGCGACGTAACTTCTATTTGTGAAGGCTCCGGCTCTATGTGACTGCGATGCACACCCTTCTGACTGAGCTCCAATAGTTTCTTTATGCGCAATCTCAGCAAGTCGCAATTAAACGGCTTGGTAATATAATCGTCTGCACCAATCGTAAGTCCCTCAACCTTAGCTTGTTCATCATGTTTTGCAGAAAGCATAATCAACGGTATTGACGAATATTTTTCATTCGATTTTATACGTCTACATAGCTCAATGCCGTCCATTTCGGGCATCATTATATCTGAGATAATAATATCAGGCACATGTTTCTCCATCATCTCAAGCGCAACTAATCCATTTGTAGCTGTCTCTACGGTGTAATAATTCGATAACTCGCCACTTAAGAATGTCAACAAATCCGTATTATCATCAACAATCAAAACCATGCGACGCGAACTTGCTTCCACAACTTCTTGTTGCTCTGATATTTCTGCAACCGATTCCACAGTTTTATGACGTATGGGTATGGTGACAATAAATACGCTGCCACCGCCAACATTATCAACAATTTTCACCGTACCATCGTGCAATTTAGCATACTCTTTCACGAGATAAAGTCCTATGCCTGAGCCACTTGATTTTGTCGTGTCAGTTTGATAGAAACCTTCAAACACATGCTCTTTCTCTGCATCATCAATACCAATACCGGTATCGGCTACTTTTACAACCAAGTTTTCAGCATCGGTACTCAACGCCACATCAACTCTACCTCCGTCAGGAGTAAACTTAAACGCATTTGATAGCAAATTGAGTATTATTTTCGAATACTTATCTCCATCAAATAGCATGTGCAAACGGTCATGCGATGAGAAAAATGTGAGCTGTACATGCTGATTTTCTGAATATCCCATAAACGTATCGCACAAATTCTTTGTAAACGACACTACATCTCCCTCTACCGGCAAAAATTTCAAGCCCACTTGCTCATTTTTGCGGAAGTCAAGCAATTGATTCACAAGATAAAGCAGCCTACTTGCATTCTTATACATTATCTGCAAACGCGTGCTTTGCTCTTTGTTTTTCGACTCTCTTATCATCGCTTCAAGCGGAGATATAATCAACGTGAGCGGTGTGCGCAATTCGTGACTTATATTTGTGAAGAATTGGAATTTCATCTGTGCCAATTCTTCTTGCTGTTTCGATAGCTCAGCCTTTTTCTGCTCGTTATACTTTCGTTGCTCTCGCCTTTTCACAATGCGTATAGCATAAAATATCGAAAGTATAAATATCAGCACATAACATACCTTTGCCCAAGCTGATAGCCAAAATGGTGGATGTATTTCTATCACTAACGATGCTATATCCTTCGACTCTGTTCCATCATTGTTTACAGCCTTAACTTCAAGCGTATATGTTCCGGGGGTGAGGTTCGTATAAGTTACTTGGTGCATATCCGGCGCACATTGCATCCAATCTGAATTAAAGCCCACTAGTCGATAGTAATACACTGTCTTTTCAGGTGTTACATGCGAGTCTGTGGAAAAATATATTGTAAAATCATTTTGCGAATAACTCAGATTCACCTTCTTAGCCTCGGTTATTGATTCATCTAATATAACATTTCCGTTATACTCTTCGCCAACTTTCACAGGCTGTCCGAAAAGTCGCATATCAACAAACAAAACTTTTGGCGCTCTGCGGTCGTACTTTATTAGATGTGGCACAAACGAATTCACGCCGTAAAGACCGCCTATCAAAATTTCGCCATCCGACATGCGACAAAGCGAGCGTTGATTGAAGTCACTCGACTGCAATCCATCACTTTGCGTGTAAAACGATGTGGCTGTATTCAGTTTACCCGTTTGCACATCAGCAGTTACGTGTATCTTTATGACATTTGACCCAACACTCGCCCATATATCGCCTTGTTTATCTTCAGTTAGGCCAAGCACATACGGACTTCTAAACGGCATTGTCAAATCAATTTGTTGCACATAGTCTGTATCTTTGTCATACACATAAAGTGCATCCGGCGTAGCTATCCACAACAACGAACGCGAATCTTCATAAAGCTGCACTATGTTTGGCGTATAAAACGATTTCGTGCCATCATTTTTGCCTAGTGTGTGCGAAATGGTGCGCGTATTCACATTCATCACTGCCACACCCTGGGTTGTGCCTATATACAGTTTTCCATCATCAGTGAGCGAAAGCGTATTGATGAAATTATCAATAAGTGCCGAGTTATCAGTATTATACGTAACAAACTTGCCGGTTAACGGAGTGAAATATTGCAAGCCTCCGCCAAGTGTTCCTATCCAAAGTCCACCCTTTTCATCCGACACCACTGACCACACATTATTTGTAGCCAAGCCCTCTGTCACACCATACGTCTTCATTGCGCCGTTCACAAAATGCTTTAAGCCTCCTCTATATGTGCCTATCCACACACTACCGTCATTGTCAGCACAAATACTAACCACCGGATTGCCAACAACATAGCTCACAGATTCGAGTGTGCTACGATTCCATCTTATCAGCGTTCCGGCATCAGTACCTATCCACGCAACATTTTGCCCGGCATCGGCAATGCAGTTCACATCAGGAAATTCATATAGATTTGACTTAAACATATTCTCATTATACTGATACAATCCGGTTTTGTAGGTTCCTACCCACACATTCCCGTCATTATCAGCATAAAGCGACACTATTGTCTTATTATCAAGATGTTCTGCCGACTTTAACGGCAAAAATGTTGACGTTTTCGGATTCAATATACTCAAACCATATTGATCCTGTCCTATCCAAATATTTCCGGCTTTATCTTGGGTGATTGCACTGACAATCTTCAGGTTTTTCACCGCATTTGTCAGTTTCTCGTCCCACTTACGCAACGATGCATTATACACCCACAGTCCGTCAACACTACTTATCCAAATGCGATTTTGACGGTCAACAAATCCCGAATAGTTTTGCAAGCCAAATTGCGGATAGGTGCGTTGTATGCTTTCATTTTCCCATTCAATTTTATGTGTTTTCCCATTTACCGCTACTATTGCTCCACGCTTATTTATAAAACATATAGTATTATCAACTTGCAATATATAGCTCACCGGAAATTTTGTGAGAAGTCGCTTGGCATCAACAACTTGATAAGCCTTTTTCGATCCGTTTGGTATATAAAACACACCATTATAGTTGTCATGAATCCACACCGTATTCGACTTATCAATAAAAATCTTAGACGGCGTGATATCAACCCCATACGTCTTAAGTATTGACGCCACACCTCGTTTAAACCTATCTCGCTTCCTATCATATATAACATACGTGCCGCCACACTCTATCAGCATGTTGCCACGCGGATCTTCTTGTATCGACTCTATATGATTATTCGCAAGCGTCGTCGTGTCATCCTTAACACTAAAATAGTGCTTAAAGTCATATCCGTCGAAACGATTAAGTCCCGACGGCGTCCCTATCCACAAAAGTCCTTTCGAATCTTTGAGGATACAGTTCACTTTATTATTTGATAGTCCGTCTTCTACATCGTATGTGCGATAGCGGTATTCACTGGCTATAGATACTTGAGCTGACAGTATGAAGAATGTGATCACAACAGCGAAGAAATGTTTCATCGTGAATAGGTTTGTGTCTATGGTATGTTTTGTTATGTTTCTACTCACAAAATTACACAAAAACAACGAAGTAACAAGTATTTTGCGACAAAAAAGACACCTAAATACCGCATTTTAACATCGTTTATAAGATTATTGTCATGGCAACATATAACATTTCATACCCCTAAATATATCATTACAACTGTGTTTCATAACTAAATATTGACATAAAAATCACAATAGATACTAATTATTATATTAAGAGGTGATAAATTTGTAACACTAATAATAAGGCCATAATAGGCCCTCTTCAAACCAATAAAAATCAACTCAAAAAATAACTTAAATAAACAATCATCAAATCAAGAAACAGAAACAAAAAAAACTAACTAACCCCAAAAACTAATCAAGAAACAATTTAACAAAATTGCCTTATACTCAAAAAAATTTAACCAGTAAAACTAGTGTATCAATGAACAGAACGCTAAAAAATCTATGCCACAATTGGCATATCTGTCGCGTTGCCATGATTGCATTGCTCTTGCTGTTGGGTGTTGGCACTATCAGTGCTCAATCTCTAACCGTAAAGGGTGTAGTAACCTCTGCTTCCGACAACGAACCGTTGATTGGTGCCTCTGTCACTGTTAAAGG
This sequence comes from uncultured Bacteroides sp., assembly GCA_964523655.1. Taxonomy (GTDB): domain Bacteria; phylum Bacteroidota; class Bacteroidia; order Bacteroidales; family Muribaculaceae; genus CAG-873. Next base: position 12,815 of record CAZGAN010000027.1, on the reverse strand, counting down.
ATCTTCTTCAGGTTCTATTACTGACATCGATGGCGCTTACTCAATCGCAGCTAAAGTGGGACAAACTCTCGTATTCTCTTACGTCGGTTATGTCTCTAAAGAAGTAACCGTGAGCGGCGATAACCTTGACGTCGCACTTAAAGAAACCGCTGACAACCTCGAAGAATTGGTTGTTGTTGGTTACGGCGTACAAAAAAAGAAACTTGTGACTGGTGCTACAGCCCAAGTAAAAGGCGACGACATCGCCAAATTAAACACCACTAGCCCCTTGCAAGCTATGCAAGGTCAACTCGCCGGTGTTAACATCGCTTCTACTTCAGGTCAACCCGGTTCTGACATGAAAGTCACAATCCGTGGTTTGGGTACCGTGGGCAACGCTAGCCCGCTTTACTTGATCGATGGTATCGGTGGCGACATTTCTACTCTTAACCCCAACGACATCGAATCTATCGACGTGCTTAAAGATGCCGCTTCTGCCGCTATCTACGGTGCTCAAGCTGCTAACGGTGTTGTACTTATCACTACCAAACAAGGCCGCGAAGGTAAAGCTAAAGTAACTTTCGACGCTTACTACGGCTGGCAATCTGCAGCTCGCAAAACAAAAATGCTCAACGCTCAACAATACATGACCATCATGGACGAGCAAAACGTCAACGACGGTAAAGCTCCTTACGACTGGTCTAGCATCAACAGCATTTGGAACCGCGACGCCGATGGCAACGCTACTTCTGTTATCGACACAGATTGGGTTGACTCTATGTTCAACGACAATGCCACCACTTCTAGCTACACTATCGGTGTTAGCGGCGGTAGCAAAACAAGCACTTACGCTATGTCTCTTGGTTACATGAACCAAGAAGGTATTGTTGGCGGCGCTGACGTATCTAACTACTCTCGCTACAACTTCCGCATCAACTCTGACCACAAGCTCTTCGGCGACATCCTCACTGTTGGTGAACAAGCTGGCTTCGTTTACGTTAAATCTAAAGGTATCAGCGTTGGTAACCAATACAACAACACTCTCCGCAGTGCATTTGGCACATCTCCTCTCGCTCCTATCTACAGCGATAACAACTACTTCGATAGCCCATACAACGACACTTCTAACTCTGATTGGAACAACGCTGACGGAAACCCCCTCGGCTCTATGATGACAACCAGCAACAACGAAACTAAGACTGCTACCTTCAACGGTAACGCTTACGCTCAATTGCAACCAATCAAAAACCTACGCATCAAAACAGTGCTCGGTGTTGTTTACGGTAACAGCGACTACCGCAGCTACACCCCGAAATACCACTTCGGTTACTACGACGATGCTTACGACGCTGCTTACACCAAAGTTAGCCAAAGCCAAAACAACAGCCTCGGCATCACTTGGACAAACACAGCTTCTTACGATTGGAAAATCGACAAAAACGCTTTCAACGCATTGATCGGTATGGAATCATACCGCTACAGCGGCTCTTACCTCGGCGCTAGCCAAGCTTACCTCAAAGAAGGTTTCGACGATTGGGACCACGCTTATATTAATAATGGTACTGCTGCTACAACCGATAAAGGCCTCGGTGCTTCTGGTAACCCCCACGACAACTCTCGCTCTGTTTCTTACTTCGGCCGCTTAGGTTGGAACTTCGACGAACGTTACATGGTTAACGTCACCGTGCGTCGCGACGGTTCTTCTAAATTCGCTTCTGGTCACCGCTTCGGCACATTCCCCTCTGTTTCTGCAGGTTGGAACGTCACCAACGAAAAATTCATGGAAGACACCGCAACATGGCTCAACTTCTTGAAAATCCGTGCTAGCTGGGGCCGCGTAGGTAACCAAAACATTGACAACTATCAATACCTCGCTCCCATCAAAAACTCTAACACTCACTACTACTTCGGCAGCGCACTCGGCGCTAACGGCGTATACGACAACGCTTACGCTACTAACATCGCCGACAACTGGGGCGCTTATCCCAGCCGTTTCGCTAACGAAGACATCACTTGGGAAACTTCTGAACAAACCAACATCGGTTTCGACGCCCAATTCCTTCACAGCCGCTTAGGTGTTAACTTCGACTTCTACATCAAAAACACCAAAGACTGGTTGGTTGAAGCTCCTATCCTTGCTACTTCTGGTAGCGGTGCTCCTTACATTAATGGTGGTAACGTTAAAAACACCGGTGTCGAACTCAACCTCTCTTGGCACGACAACATCGGCGAATTCGCTTACAGCATCGGCGTTAACGGCGCATTCAACAAAAACAAAGTTGGCGAAATTCCTAACGAAGACGGTATCATCCACGGCTCAACAGGCGAACTCTACGACAACGCCGGCGAATTCTATCGCGCTCAAAACGGCTACGCTATCGGTTACTTCTGGGGATATCAAACTGCTGGCATCTTCCAAAACGAACAAGAAATCAACGACTGGATCGCTGCCGGTAACGGCGTGCTCCTCAGCGACGTTCGCCCCGGCGATGTTAAATATGTTGACCAAAACCACGATGGCGTAATCGACGACAACGATAAAGTTGACCTCGGTAACGGCATGCCCAAATTCTCTTTCGGTTTCAACATCAACCTCGCTTACAAAAACTTTGACCTCGGCATCACTGCAAACGGCGTTGCCGGCAACAAGATTGTTCAATCTTACCGCAACCAAGTTAGCAAATACGCAAACTACACCACAGCTATCCTTAACCGCTGGACCGGCGAAGGTACAAGCAACTCTATGCCTAGCGTTTCTAACACTAACCGCAACTGGCAATTCTCTGACCTCTACATCCAAGACGGCGACTTCTTGCGCATCAGCAACATCACTCTCGGCTATGACTTCGCTAAAATCATCAACTGCAAAGCCATCTCTCAAGCTCGCTTGTATGCTCAAGTACAAAACGCCTTCACTTTCACCAAATACGATGGCATGGACCCCGAAGTTGGTTATGGCACATCTGACTGGGTTTCTGGCGTTGATGTTGGTTACTACCCACGTCCCCGCACCTTCTTGTTTGGCGTTAACCTTTCATTCTAACCCTAGATTAATATAACAATGAATAATAAATTCAAATATTCAATATTGACCCTCACATTAGCAGCTTTCGGAGCCGGCATGTCTTCTTGCTCTGACAGCTTCCTCGATGTAGAGTCAAAAACCGAATCAACTACCGGCAACTTCTACAAGACCGAAACAGATGCTTGGCGTGCTTTGGTCGGTTGCTACGATGGTTGGCGTCAGATTGCTTCTGTTCCCGGTGTCGGCATTTACGTCGCTGCTACCGTCATGTCTGACGAAACTTACGGCGCTACCGGTAACGGCGACGACCGCAGCTACCAAGTTATCGACCAATTCGATATAAACCAATCTCCTTCTAGCCTAAACATCTACGAACAAGACTGGTCTTCATACTATGCTGCCGTTTATCGCTGCAACGAATTCCTCGCTCACGAAGACCAAATCGACTGGACCGAAGGTAGCTCTAAACACGGCATCTACATTGGCGAATGTCGCGCTATCCGTGCCCTCCTCTACTTCGACATGGTTCGTCTATGGGGTAACATTCCTTTGAAACTCGAACCCACTAACGACAACCCCGTCCAAGCTACTCCAGCTGAAGTTTACGCTGCCATCTTCGAAGATCTCGACTACGCCATTGCAAACATTCCCGCTGGCGACCACAGCAGCGTTTATCCCTCTGCCGGTCAAGGCGCAGGACACATCTCAAAATACGCTGCCGAAGCTATGAAAGCCCGTGCTTACCTCTACTACACCGGCTACTACGGCGAAGAACCTGCAGGCGTTACTAAAGCCGACGTACTCGCCGGCCTCGAAGATGTTATCGCTAACGGCGGTTACAAACTCGTTGACACATATAAAAACCTCTGGCCCGCTGCTTCTCTCGTTGCTAAAGAAAACGCCCTTGGTTGGGACACTGAAAAATCAACCTATGCCGGCGACAACAACTCTGAAGTCATCCTCGCTATGAACTTCACCGGCACTCAAGACTACGACGGAAACAACGACTCTAACCGCTGGTTGGTTATGATGGGTGTGCGCGGCATGAGCCTCGCTCCATACCATTACGGCTGGGGCGCTTGCACTGTTTGCCCGACTTATCTTAACAACTTCACCAACGGCGACACTCGCTACACTGCTTCTGTTATCGACATCGCCGGCGAAGGTTTCACCGACCTCGACACATACTCTGATGCGCTCGCTGACCAACGCGAATACACCGGTTACGCTGTCAAAAAATACACTCCGCTCGGTTTCTACGACGGCAGCTCTGCCAACAAAGAAGACGGCACCGCCGGTTTCCAAGAAACCAGTATCAACAGCTGGGTGCTCATGCGCTATGCTGACGTCCTCCTAATGGCTGCCGAACTCGGTTCTCCCAACGCTCAAAGCTACTTCGACCAAGTGCGCGAACGTGCTGGTTTGTCTTCAATCACTGTTTCTAAAGACAACATCATGAAAGAACGTGCCGTTGAATTCGCTTTCGAAGGCATTCGCTACTGGGATTTGCTCCGTCAAGGTGTTGACGTTGCTGCTAACGCTATCGCTGCTAGCTCTGGTTCTGTGCTCAGCGGCGGCGCAAGCGATGAAGTCTCTATCAAAGCTGCTAACATCATCGCTACTAAAGGCCTTAGCCAAATTCCTAACAACCAAATTACTCTTTCTAACGGCGTACTCAAACAAAATGCCGGCTGGTAATTCTCTTAACTTTAACAACAATGAATCTAAAACATATTTATTCATTAATGACATGCGCGTTGCTCACTTTAGCAACATCATGTTCGCCTGATGAATTCGATTTAGGCAATGCCAACGTTTCTGCCGATGACCTGGTTGAAGGCCTTGCTTACACCGTTGACGTCGATCAGGCCACTAACACCGTGACCATGAAGAGCCTTCTTGGTTCAAGCTACGTGACCAGCTGGATACACCCTCAAGGCTCTACTACAGCTGAAAACGCCACTATCCGCGTTCCTTTCGCCGGCGACTACCAAGTCAAATTCGGCGTTATGACTCGTGGCGGTATGGTGTACGGCGCTCCGTATGACTTCTCTATCAACAACACTAACGGTGAACTTCTCACCGACCCAATCTGGATCAACCTCACCGGTGGCGGTCAAGGTTGCTCAAAAACCTGGCGCATCTCTTACGCTGACGGCGTAACTACAGCTTTCAACGGCCCGTTCTACTTCAAAGGCACCGACGACTGCTGGGAGTCTATCACTCTCGGTCGTGACCTCGGTGACGGCGCTGACTCTTGGGCTTGGGATGCCGACGCTTCTTGTCTCGACTGGATCGGCATCAACCCCGATAACTTCGGCAAACTCACATTCGACCTCATCGACGGCGCTCACGTTGCTGTTAACGGTCAAGCTGCCGGCTCTTACACTGTCGACACCGACAACCACAAACTCAACTTGCCCGAAACTGCTGCTTGGTACGATGCCGACGCTCCCACATTCGCTCAAGACTGGTACAACATCAAACTCCTTTCTCTCGACGAATACACCATGCAAATCGGTATCATCCGCGCATCTGACCCCTGCATGATTTGTATCAACTACGTCGCTGACGGCTGGAATGGTGTTTATCCCGATGGCGGTGGCATCTCAAACGCTACTGTTACCGACCCCTACACCGGCGATGGAAACAACACCCTCACCACCACAACTACTACCGAAAAAACTTGGAACCTCGTTGAAGACGCTCCTTACGACTGGTACTGGTGGAACGGCGCTGCCGGCGAATGGCAATCTAACGGCTTCGCTTCTGCTAACGACTACGGCAAATCTTGGTGCCCCGCTGCCGATGAAGACCAAGTCTCTGACTTCTCTCTCACAATGGCTAAAAAAGACGCTACTAGCGGCACATTCATCGCTAACACCGTTAACGGCGAAGTTTCCGGCACTTACACTACCGATGGCACAACATTCAAGTTCTCTAAAAACGTAACTTGGCTGCGCGCTGTTGGCTCTCAAGCAACAATCAACATCACAACCAACGAACTCTCTATCGTGAAATACGAAGAAGGCGAAGAACTTTGGTTGGGTAGCGTTGTAAACACTAACGCTAAAGGCAAAGCCACTGAATACATCTGCATCAAGCTCAAAGAAAAGAAATCATCTTCTTCTGACAATGGCACTCGCCTCGTTTGCGACAACTCTAAGATTCTTTACGGTGACCTCGAAGGTAACGGTAACCTCCGCATCGAAATCTTCAATGCTTGGGGTTCTGGTACAGCCTCTAACGCTCCTATCGACATCACCAAGATCAAATACAAAAACTCTATCAAAGTTACCTTCACCGTTTCTGGCATTGGTAACCTCTCTACTCCTGTCACCGCTTTCTTGATGAACTCTCTTGGAAACGTTTGGAACGCTACCGACTCTGGCTCTGTTACTGCTAACATCACCAAAGACGGCACCTACACCGTATCTACTACCGGTAAAGGATCTGGCGCTTCTTCTGACAGCTTCGTATTCTGCGTTGACATGGTGGGCATGGGTAATGCTACTTCTACCGACCTTACTACCGGTGATGACCACATTTGCCCCAACGTTAAGATCACCATCGACTCAATTTGGCTCGATCAAGCCGAATAAAACTTACCTCTAAACGTATAACATAATGAAAAATAAACTAATAAAAAGTCTTTTACTCGCTGTGGCTTTCGTTTTCTCGTTCACAGCTTGTAGCGACGACGATCCGGTTATCAACACCACGCCAATCATTAACAGCGTGGTTACTACCGAAGCTGAGGTAACTGCATATTCTGCTGTGCTCAAAGGTACAGTTGATGGTCTCAGCGGCCAAGCTTCTAGCGCTTTCAAAGTCGGCGCTCTTTACTCTGAAAACGAGGCCGACGTGCTTACTAACGGCACCGACGTTCCCGGCTCTTACAGCGACGGTAACATCTCTGCCTCTGTTGAAGGCCTTCAAACTAACAAAGTTTACTACTACTGCGTTTACGTTACCCTTCAAGGACGCGTAAGCTACTACGGCGATGTTAAATCATTCGTTACTACTGATGCTAAGCTCTCTTCTTGCAACAGCTCTAACATCTCTGCTTCTAAAGCCCTCATCTCTGCTACCGTTACCGGTACTGATGGCGTGCCCGTTGAAATAGGCGCCGGAGCCAAGATTTCTACTTCTAACGTTGTTGAAGACATCAAAAACGGTCTCGACGTTGAAGGTAGCATCGCTGACGGTTCCCTCTCTGCTCAAGCTTACGGCTTGCTCCCCAACACCACTTACTACTACATCCCGTACATCTCTCTCGGTGACGGTCATGTTTACGGCGAAGCTGGTGCTTTCAAAACCGGTGACTACACCCCGCAATACGTTGACCTCGGTCTCTCTGTACTCTGGGCTACCGCTAACGTCGGCGCCGAATCTCCTGCCGACCTTGGTTCTCGCGTTGGTTACGGTCAACTCGACGTTACTAAACACTCTACCGACATCGACGACTACACCGTCACCAACGACATCTTCGGTGGCAAAAACGATATCGCTGCTGCTAACGACTACGGCCGCATGCCTATCGCTGACGAAGTCAAAGAACTCATCATCTGCACAACTCACGAATGGACTGAAGTTGACGGCGTGCAAGGTATCCGTTTCACCGCTTCTAACGGTAAATCTATATTCCTTCCCGCTGCCGGAACCCGCTACGGTCAAGAAGTCTCTGACCTCGGTTCTATCGGTAACTACTGGTTAGGCCAAATCGACGGCTCTAACAACCAATTCGGCCGCACCCTCCAATTCTCTTCTAACTCTGCCGGCCTCGAAACTCTCGCTCGCAACGTGGCTGCTTCTATTCGCCCGGTTAAAAAACAACCCGTCGATTTCAAGAAAGCACTCCTCAACCAAACTTGGTACATCGACCTCGATGCTGACGGCAAATCTTACCTCTGGGACGGCCCGATGTACTTCTACGGCTCTGACGACTCTTGGACTACCGTTAGCAACGGCGACACTGTTTCAGGCGACTCTTGGTGCTGGGCTCCCGCTTGGGGCGACATCTCTTCTTGGATCGGCTTCTCTGCCCAAGAATTCGGCTCTATGACTTTCGCTGCCGATGGCACCGTTAAAGTTCAAAACCTCGCTACCGGTAAGAGCTACGAAGGCACTTACACCGTCAACGAAAAAGACCGCACTGTCACTTTGAAAAATGCTGAAGTGCTCCACGTTCCCGGCGACTACACCAACGTATCTACTAACTTGCGCATCCTATCTCTCACTGACCAAAAATTGCAAATCGCTATCGTTCGTAGCGACGGTCAACTCCTCAGCCAAAACTACATCAGTGGCGAACAAAAAGAATTCTATTCTAAACCCGTCTACTCTGTTAGCTTCTGCGACTGGGATGGTCAAAACGGATGGCCTACTACCACCGAGCTCGTTGCTCTCGCTGCCGGCGAAACCCACACAATCGCCATCAACGAAGCTATGGCTGCCGGTAACGTTGTTGTTCTCGACTTCAAAGGATTGCGCAACGACTACCCCCACGCTTTCATCACTCTCGACAAAGTTACTCTCGATGGCAAAGCCGTTAAATTCGATGCCAACAAGCTCAAATACGGTGACCTCGAAAACAACGGTAACTACCGCATCGAATTGTTCAACTGCTGGGGCGCTGGTACTGCTCAAGACAGCCCATTCGGCGGAACAGACTCTAACAGCGAAGCTGCTCTCGCTTGCAATAGCAAAATCGAACTCACTTACACCATCGTCAACCTCAAAGACGAAGATTCTGCTAACGGCCTCGTTGCAGGTCTCACTGTTTGCGACAGCAACTGGAATTCTAGCTGGCCCGATGCTAGCGCTCCTCTCTACTTCAACGGTGGCATCTCTGACACTCAACAATCAATCAAAGTCTCTGGCTCTCGCGCTAACGGCATGATTTACCTCGTTGAACTCAAAGAAGCTCTCAAAAAGTACCCCAACATGCAACTCCGTCTCGACGAAGTCTTGGTTGATGGCAAAGCCGTTTCTTTCGACGCTAACAAGATTCTCTATGGCGAACTTGAAGCCGGCACCAACAACTACCGCATCGAACTGTTCAACTGCTATGGCAACACCGGTGCCAGCGGCGCTAGCCCCTGGAGCGACACCGATGGCTCTATAGTTCCTTCTCTCGGATTTAACAACTCTTTCGAAGTTAAATACACCGTCCTCAAATTGTTCTAATTACAATTTAACACTCCATAATTAGTTGTAGTGAGCTCGCCAAAGTGCGACTCAGTATGATATAGGTAAGATTTTAGTTATGATTCACTTATTATTGTTGTCTCTCCGTAATGTCAATCTAAGGCGAGCCACTACAACTCTTTTTTATTAACATTAAATCCTAACTGATTGTGAAACTCAAAAAACTTTTATGGCTCTTTGTCGCCGTATTACTTTGCACATCATCTGTCACTGCTTGCGGTGATAGCAATGATGAGCCTTCTCCCGTAGGCACTGAATTTAAGGTTACAACAACCGACATTAAAGCATTAAAATCCGGTGGTCAATACTCTATTATTGCCCAATCAACCAACAAACCATCTTTCTCAGCCGATGCCTCTTGGGTTACCATCTCTAGCGTTACCCAATCCGGCTCTAAAGGCCAAATCTGGACTGCCCTCGTCAACGTTGATGCTAATACTTCTAACGACGACCGCAACGCCACCATCACCGTCTCTGACGGCACCAACAAAGCTACCGTCGCAGTCTCTCAAATCGCTGCCGATGGCCTTTACCTCTCTGAATCGAACATTCCCGAAACCGTTCCTACCGACGGCGGAACCTATAATATCACTATTCTCAGCAACAACGACTGCAAAATCTCTACTTCTGCTTCTTGGTTTAGCGTAGCCGAAACTTCTCGCGCTGCCATGACTGAGAAAAAATACGTCGTTACTGTCAGCGCTAACCGCAGCGATGACCGCAGCGGATCTATCTCCGTTACCTCAGGCGAGCTCTCGCTCAACATCGACATCAACCAACTCGGTCAAAACAGCGACATGAGCAAAACTGCTATCGACATCGCTAAAGACATATATGCCGGTTGGAACATTGGTAACACTCTCGAAGCTTACAGCGGCTCTACTCCCTCTGAAACCGCTTGGGGCAACCCCAAAATCACCGAAAAGCTCATCAAATCTATCAAAGAAGCCGGTTTCAACGCTGTTCGTCTCCCGACCGCTTGGGACGGCTACATCGAAGACCGTTCTACATACAAAATTCAAGACGCTTGGCTTAACCGCATCGACGAAATTGTAAAATGGTGTGTAGAAAACGACATGTACGCCATCGTCAACATCCACTGGGACGGCGGATGGCTCGAAGAAAACTGCACCGAAGCTAAAAAAGAAGAAAACCTCAAAGAGCAAAAAGCCCTTTGGACTCAAATCGCTAACAAACTCGGCGGCTACGACGAACACCTCCTCTTCGCCGGCGCAAACGAGCCAAACGTTGATAACGCCTCTCAAATGGCTGTTCTCCTCGAATACGAACAAGCATTCATCGATGCCGTGCGCGCTACCGGCGGCCGAAACTACAACCGCACTCTCATTGTGCAAGGCCCCGCTACCGACATTGACAAAACAAACTCTCTCTTCCTCACTATGCCCACCGACGTTGTTAAAGACCGTCTAATGGTTGAAGTGCACTACTATGCTCCTTGGAACTTCTGCGGCTTAGACAAAGACGAAAGCTGGGGCAAAATGTTCTACTTCTGGGGCGAAGGCAACCACATCTCTGGCTCTGACCGCAACGCTACCTGGGGCGAAGAAGACTACTTGCTCGCCGAATTCACCAAAATGCAACAACAATTCGTCAACAAAGGAATTCCTGTGATTCTCGGCGAATATGGCGCTATAAAAGACCGCAGCAACAACATTAGCAACGCTGACGAACTCGCTGCTCACAAAAAATCTCGCTACGACTTCAACATGAAAGTCACCCGCGAGGCTAAAAACCATGGCATGGTTCCTTTCATGTGGGATACCGGTGAAGGCATGAGCCGCAGCACCGGCACCGTTACAAGCGATGTTATCATCCCTGCTATCATGGAAGGCGCTGCTGCCGGAAAATACCCATTCTGACCTACAATTTTAAGGTAAGATAGATTTTTTATTTATTGTACACGGCGCATCTATTTAGGGGAAGGATGCGCCGTTTTTTTCTATCCTCTATTCATCATCTCTAAACAATTCACCATGACTCATAAATCCATAGCTCTCGCTTTAGCTATCATTACCTCATCAGGATGCTTCGCCCAAGACACTCTTTCTGTCAAAATATCAGAACGCGAAGAACCTATGATGACCGGCCTTTTCCAACCAACTTGGCAATCATTTGCCGAGCACTACGAAGTGCCCGAATGGTTTCGCGATGCAAAATTCGGCATCTGGGCTCATTGGGGCCCACAATGCGTTGAAGGCACAGGCGACTGGATGGGCAGAAAACTTTACATGGAAGGAGACGAATGTTACGAATACCACAAAGAGCACTACGGTCACCCTTCTGAATTCGGATTTAAAGACGTGCTCCCACTCTTCAAAGCCGAACATTGGAACCCCGATTCTCTCGTCGCTTTTTACAAAGAAGTCGGCGCCCGATATTTCGTCGCCATGGCTAACCACCACGACAACTTCGACATGTGGGATAGCAAATACCAAGAATGGAACTCTCAAAACATAGGCCCTCACCGCAACGTAATTGCCGAGTGGAAAGCCGCTGCCGACAAAGCCGGGCTCCCTTTCGGCGTAAGCGTTCACGCTGACCACGCTTGGTCTTGGTATGAAACAGCTCAACGATACGACCAAAAAGGCGACAAAATGGCTGTACCATACGATGGCACTCTAACTAAAGAAGACGGCATTGGAAAATGGTGGGAAGGTTACGACCCTCAACACCTCTACCGGCAAAACCACCCATTGAGCAAAGGCAGCTGGGCAATGTGGCAACTAGGTGGCCAATGGGAATGGCAAAACGGTGCATCCGTGCCCGACGTAGATTTTGCTACAAACATTTACAACCGCACAGTCGACCTCATTAACCAATTTAACCCCGACTTCATTTATTTCGACGCCACAGGCCTTCCTCTTTGGCCTGTTAGCGACGCTGGTCTCAAAATCGGCGCCCACTTCTACAACCACTACATGGCAACTCACAAAGGCAAAAACCTAGCCGTCATGACCGGCAAAATCCTCACAGAGCAACAAAAGAAAGGCATCGTGTGGGACGTAGAACGCGGTGCTCCAAACGAAATGATTCCCCTACCCTGGGAAACATGCACCTGCCTCGGTAACTGGCACTACAACCAAGCATTCTATGAAAACGGATGGTACAAATCAGCTGCCACTGTTGTTAAAATGCTCGTTGATGTTGTCAGCAAAAACGGTAACCTACTGCTCAGCGTGCCCCTGCGCGAAGACGGCACTTTCGACGACAAAGAAAGCGCAATACTTCACGAATTAGCCGCTTGGATGAAAGTAAACGGCGAAAGCATATATGCCACACGTCCATGGACCATTTTTGGCGAAGGTCCAATCGCCGAATCTACTATTGAAATCAAAGACCAAGGTTTCAACGAAGATGCCTACACAAAATCTGGCGCCGACGAAATTCGATTCACTAAAACAAGCAAATGCCTCTACGCTACAGCACTGGCTTGGCCAGAATCGAGCAACAAAATAACCATCAAATCGCTCTCCGATGGCAACAAGCTCTATCCCGGCAAAATCAAATCTGTTGAACTACTCGGATACGGCAAAGTCAAATTCACCCGCACAGCCGATGGCCTCACAGTCACACTCCCCTC
>CAZGAN010000026.1:0-17513 GCA_964523655.1 uncultured Bacteroides sp. | reverse complement strand
ATTTATAGTGTTTATTGACGCAAAGATATAGAAAATATTTTATATAGAAAATATTCGGTATATGCATATCCGAATACCAAAACTTAGAGCAATTCTCCTATTTTGAGTCGATGATTTTGAGATGACTTTGAGATTATATTCTGTATGAATATTCCTATCTGAAGATAGTTTGCCGAACCATCTCAAAAACGGTCGTTTTAGAGACATGCTGGGCCACAATCCGTGGACTCAGCTTGCCAAAATATGGGAAATTTCTTAAAAAAAGGGAATATCATAAATTCATATCTATGCCGTTATCTAAGCCGCTATTTTTTATTGTTCGGTTACTTTTATTCATAGAACGTCCAAAATTAAAACGATATGTTGCGCTAAGAAGTATTAAATTTGCACAATTTTTAATATCTATCCATTCTTCAGATGAATACGTTGGCGTATTAGTCCAAGAGTGAAATAGACTTCCGCGTTTTGAGAATAAGTTGACTGCTGTAACCTTAAGATACCAATTTCTATATTTATATTGTGCAGAAACGCTATTCCATCTTTCTGGCCTGCTAAATGTATTTCCAGATAATGAATAGAATGGATACAGCGTGTATTGTGTAGTTAATGTAAAATCAGAAAAAATTAAAGCAGCATATATACTTCCAAATCCGAAGCAATAAGAATCGTCCCAATTTTGACGTTTCAATTTATAGTCACACCATCCGCCATCTAAACCTAGATTAAGATGATTGAATAAATTTCTATAGACGAATTCGCCTTCAATGCAGAATGCGCTATTGTATTTACCGTTATCAGTTTTACCTAGGAATTTATTTTTGTATTGATTTAGTGGATCTGAAATGTAAGTGTAGTTATAATAGACTGGATTAAAAGTCCGGCTATAACCCACAGTTAACAAGCTAACAAAGCTCTTACCATAATATTGTGCCCGGACTTGATTTTTGAATAGTGTTGATGGCTTGATGTTAACGTTTCCGGTATGTAGGAGAAAATCATTTATACTTTGTACAATATTGCTTTGGCTCTCAATGTTCGGCATTGATGGGTCATATAGAAGCATATAGGTGAGCGAAAACGGATTTGTTACATTATATGTGAGGTATAGAGACCCTTTTGCTCTGGTAGCATTTTTTTGCTCTGTTCCAACTGAAGACCAAAAAGCTTTGAGCCCGATGCTTCCATTATAAGTTACCTTATTAAACAAACGGCCCGATAACTGTCCGTAAATAAATAGATTGTGTATTCCAATTCGGCTATTTCCAGTAATTTCGTTTTCAGTAAGATCTGTTATGGCTCTGTTGTAACTATCAGAAAAGCCCAAATAGACTGTGTTGTTATTAAATCTTAGGCTATATTTTGCTTCACCACCTACGCGCCATGACTCATTGTTCGTGTTAGCGTTTACGACCGTATTTTCAACCCCATTAGTATAATATCTTGTAAATCTACCATCATAGTACACTCCAAAAGCATTAACTTCTATAGTTTGGTTTTCACGTAACTTTTGTTGAAGATATACATCGTATGTGGGACTTTTCAAATGTGCACAACGTTCTGTATTTGTTTGTGATGATATGACGTTGCCATTATAATTTTGAGAAAGATTTGCTAAATCGTTTAAATCTTGTCTATATAAATTACCAGATATATCAAATGATAAAAGTGTTTTTTCTCTTGGCTTAAATGTATAATCAAACACAAGATTATTGTTTGTATAGGCAAACATACCAGGGAGGCCTTCCGATACACGTGTTATATCTGATACTTTTCCACCAATAAAGTGCTCTACTTGGTCCACTTTACGATTGTTGTAATCGCGATGCGAAATATCATAGTTTATATTCCATTCTGACTTGCCTTTATAATAGGTTATGCCGACATTACCACCTATGTTATCGGTGGTGATCGCCGAATTAATGTTGACTATGAAAGAACCACCGTCTGCTCGTGGTTTGAGAACAAAATTAATGGCAGGATGGTCTCCAAATCTCATTTGCGGATTGTCATAATACTCTATACGTAGGATGTTAGAATTATTCAGCCCAAGAACTCTAGATAACGATACGTTTCTCCCATTAATCATGTATTCAGGTGTCAATCCGTTAACTGACACTTGGTTTAAACTTTCGATAACCTTTAGTCCGGGGAGCCTAAATTGCAAATGCTCTAATAGATTTATCGAAGATGCATTTTGTGACAAATCGCGTTGAGATGGATATATAATGTATTTGTCAGGGGTTTGTATGGGATTACTTGATGTAGCAACTATCACTTCATTTAATTGAACGGTTGCTCGTTTGAGTGGAATATCTCCTATATCAGTTATTCCTTCAGGTAAACCATGAAGTGTCATCCTCAATGTGTCGTAATTTTCGTTATGATATGCAATAACATTAAGGATACTATCTGATATATCACACGAGGTGAATCGTCCTGATTGGTCTGCCTGAATACCAATGACTACATGATTATTCTCGTTCCTCGCTAAAAATACAGCTCCATGTAGTGGCTTATTTAGTTGTTCGTCAATAATACGCCCGGTTATACTATATGCATGAGCAAATTGTATGTAAGAAGCGATCATAAATAATAGAGCAAAAATTTTACGCATGACTAATAATGTGAATAACTAAGTATAGTGATGTATTATATTTAAATCCTCGAGTGAGATGCACAGGCACAAAATTAGCAGCAAAGAGTGAACTATTTGCTATTTATAAGTGCGAAAAGTGTGCGAAAATTAAATTTCGCACACTTTTGAAACAATAGCTAATGCGTACCAAATGGCACTATAAACAGCAAATTAAGCTATTTACTAGTGAGGCATCAATACGCTCTCCCAATATAATCTCGCAGATATGTTTTCTACGATATGAGATTGTACCTTTTGTTCGTCCTAAAAGAATAGTCAGTTCTCTAGGTGACATGCCACACTTAATAAGAAGCACCGTTCTGTAGTCTTGTGCCTTTAAACTATTTCCAACCAATATTGAGAGATTTCGTCTAAAAGATGGAGAACTCTCTATTACGGTAGATTCAAGTTTTTCCCATATAGGGCTTTGCTCTGGTATTGTTTTATCTTCTGCTATATAGATTTGTATTTGCTTATATACTTCTGATTCCAATATAATTGGTGATATCGAAAAATTTGATTGGTTTAGCTCTTTTATATTTTTTAGTTGAGACTTTAAACGCTCTCGTAGGTCAGCCACACTATATGAATCTATCAGATCATTATATTGATGTATATTTGTATTTGCTTTACATAACGAATTTTGCGCACTTTCAAGCGCAAGTATGGTGGAATTTAGTTCTAATAGTAAGTTTTTACGCTTATACCGAGTCAAAAGAATTGTAAATAATAAAATTAGCACTAATATACTTAATGCCATTGACACTTTTATGTATCTATTTTTTGTGTTCTCTGCCCTTTGCCGTTCGCGTTGCTGTAATGTATAATTATATAATGACATTTGATCTACGATTTGTTGCGATTCTAGCCGATTGTATTCATCTTCTACCGATGAATAAAAGTTCTTAACATACTTCTTAATTGAGTCTTTCGGAATATAATCGGACAATTCGACAGAAAAAATATTGCGATACCCGCTTTTAATATTATCTTGATATTTGCTATGGACAAGCTTATCTGCAAATATATATGCGCTATCGTATTTCCCCGCTGCAAGATAAATATCAGATGTATATGCAAGTGCAATATTCTGTTGCATTGGCCTTACTTTTCCAGATATGTCTTGGATTAAAGAAATGGCTGTGTCTATGCTATCCTTCTTTAGCGCAATGGCAGCTTGGTACATTTGCATATGCGCCACATCTTGTGCTGAAAGATATTTAGCCCACTCCTTGGCTATCGAAAATTGCTTTGAGGCTTGTTCTAAGCTATCTTGATGATAATAGATCGCTCCTAATAATTGATGATCGTAGGCAATGTCGAATGTATCACATAGGACAGAATCAATCTGTATCGCACTATCTAAGTATGGAATGGCTTGCGAATATAGTCTAAGGCTATTTAATCTACGTGCCAATTGGCTAAGAACATTACCCTTAAGACGTACTGATTCTATCTCTTTATCAGAAATATTATTTAACGCTTCTTGAAAATAGTTTATTGCTGTGGGATAATCACCTAAATCACTATAGACGCGTCCACCATAATATAAAGCTTCTGCATACCTATTTGTATTTCGATGGCTTGCCTCATAGTCAATCACCTTTAAGATTAAACTATCTGACGTATGAGTAATATATGCTTTATCCGAGACTTTCACCGAAAGAAAATCATAAAAATGTTTGTCATCTTTCGATAACGACGCATATGAGATTGCATTAAGAGAATCTAGAGCTTCAGACGGTGAACTTTCAACTAAAGATGATATATTTTTTAATCTTTCGTTTGGCTCTTTATTTAAACAACCAATTAATGAAAGCGAGATGACGAGGCTTATTACTATGCGGTGAATCATTAATTCTTGTAGAAATAGATTTATTATTGTGGTAGTTATTCTATGTCGACAACGGCAGCCCAAGCTCATCGAAAATCAGATCTAACTAAATTCTTTCTTCCGATGAACCTGAGACTTCCACCCTATTCATTTGTTTTCAATTTGCGTTATCAACAAATCTCGATATTAAATCTTCAACCACGCTTGACATTGGTCGTCCTTGTTGTACACAGGCCGTTTTGAATTTTAGCATAAGTTCTTGATCAATGTTAAATGACGTTGGACGTCGACTCACCGTCTTTTTTGCATATGAAGTTGAAATCATATTGTCTATGGGCGATGGCATCGTTGCTGGTTGCGTTCCATTCTGAGGAACTGTTAGTTTTTTAGTTGCCATATTTTTGGGGGATTAGTTGTTTATCTATTATAGTAATTAGCTAATTAGTTAATTAGCGTTTTAGCGATTTATTATAGTTTTGTTTCTAGCTCAGTGACAAGCGCTTGAAAGTCTTTAGCACCATTTGCCTCTGGATTGAAACTTACCACATCAGTGAACTCAAATGCTGCTTTTGCAACATCATTGTTCTTTCGAATTGTTGTGGTAAGTACACGATCGCCATATTTTAATGGCACGTGTGCTCATCGGGTGGTGCATGGATGCCACAAGTGGTGCCACATCTAGATTTCCCCGAAGAAATTCCGGATTATAGTTGAAGTAGGCCAACTTTCGACTCTCATGCCAAGCGAGGCGGCCAATTTCCTCGCCCCAAAGCATCACTTTTAGAAACTCTCTCGTAAATCAATATTTTTTACGTCGCACACGTTGCGCCTTTTTTTATTATCATTATACAGATACGGCGACTCCGGCTGGTCAGGCATTAGTTCATCTAACCCATTGATGCATCCTATAGCCTTCATCAGCAGGAGAAACGTACCGAGCGTGATGTTGCCCGATAGTCCATTTTCAAATCTCTGTATGGTGGGAATCGTAAGACCGGTCTGTTCTGCCACATCCTTTTGCGTCATTTGGGCTCGCAACCGGTAATCCTTAAAGCGATTACCTAGCATCTTCACCATCTCAGGAGCAGAATACTCAATATAATCTATCATAGCTAACTTAAATTATATTTTGTTTTAAGCGGATAAATCATCATTAAAACAACATCTATTTTGTTTTATCTCGCAAAAATACAACTATTTTTTGGGATCAACAAAATAAAGCCCGACCTGACTCTCGTCAGATCTGGCTACTATTTAATTTATTTTACTTCTAATTGCACATCTACTTGTGATGTGTACTAATG
Organism: uncultured Bacteroides sp.; assembly: GCA_964523655.1. Lineage (GTDB taxonomy): Bacteria > Bacteroidota > Bacteroidia > Bacteroidales > Muribaculaceae > CAG-873. The sequence continues at coordinate 11,740 of CAZGAN010000026.1, read as the reverse complement.
ATTCACTAAATTGACAGACGACGCAAAGTGTTGAGCAGTTCTCTATTGATAGGCTTATCATTCTTGATTGCCTTAGTGAACGGCACATACACTATCTCATCATCTTTAATACCAATCATCACATTGCGTTGATCCTCGAGCAATGCATCTATGGCAGCAGAGCCCATGCGCGATGCCAAAATACGGTCATACGCTGTGGGCGATCCACCACGCTGCAAGTGTCCGAGTATCGACACACGCACATCATAGCCCGGATACTCATTCTTCACACGCTCTGCCAGTCCCATTGCGCCTCCTGTTACGGGGCTCTCTGCTACCAGCACTATTGACGAGTTCTTACTCTTACGGAATCCATTCTGTATGAGTTCTGCCAATTGGTCAACCTGTGTTGAAATCTCCGGTATGATTGCTGCCTCAGCTCCGGCTGCTATTGCTCCATTCAGAGCCAAGAAACCGGCGTCACGGCCCATTACCTCGATGAAGAACAAACGCTCATGGCTAGTCGCTGTGTCGCGGATTTTATCCACGCACTCCATGATTGTGTTGAGCGCTGTGTCATAGCCTATGGTTGAGTCTGTGCCATAGAGGTCATTGTCTATGGTGCCGGGCAAACCGATGATCGGGAAATTAAACTCATTGGCAAAGATTCGTGCTCCGGTGAGTGAACCATCACCACCTATCACTATCAACGCGTCGATTCCATGACGTTTTATAACATCATACGCCAACTGGCGTCCCTCCGGAGTTGTAAACTCCTTGCAGCGGGCTGTCTTCAGTATCGTGCCTCCTTGTTGTATGATATTCGACACATTCTGTGTTTTAAAGTCAACAATTTCGTCAGCTATCAATCCGCGATATCCGCGATATATGCCCTTCACTGAGAGACCGCTGAAAATTGCTGCACGAGTCACGGCGCGTATTGCCGCATTCATTCCGGGTGCATCACCGCCTGAGGTGAGTATACCAACGCATTTTATCTCTGCCATATTCGTCTATTTTTTAAGGTGAAGTTGTTTTTTAGTCTTTTCTTAGAACATGCTTGAAGGATATACTCCTTGTGCATGCAACTCTGCTAGTTTTGCTACCACTGATGGACGGTCGGCTGCATATGTCACGCCAAACCATTTAGAATCTGTGTCTAGCACTTTCACGGTTGCTTCGCCTGACTTGATAAGCGTATCTATTGCCAACGGAATGAAAAACTCTGCCTTCGGTGTATTGATATCTTTATCAAGGAATTTACGAAATTCGCGTTCGCTGAATTCAAAATAGTCAGGTGTGAAACCCCAGAGGTTCATTGATACCGGTGTGTTCGGCTCAAGTGTTTGCACTTCGCCGTTTTCATCGGTAAATACTATCTTGCCATCTTTGTCGTAGCTGATTGCTGTGCGCTCAACTACTGATGTCAATAGTCCATCTTTATTTTCACATACACCACGAGCAACTGAGCCGTTTTCGGTCATTGTGTTGCCTACGCGGAAACCTACCATGCAGTAGTCACCTTTCTTGTCGTGCGGACGGCTAAGTTCGCGTGCAATAACTTCAAATGCATCGCGGCCATAGAAGTCGTCAGCATTGATAACTGCAAACGGCTCTTTAATCACATCGGCTGCCATCATAACTGCGTGGTTTGTGCCCCACGGTTTGGTGCGGTCTGCCGGGCATGTATAACCTTCAGGCAATTTATCCAATGATTGGAATACTACCTCTGTAGGAATGTGACCCTCATATTTTGACAAGATTTTCTCACGGAAATCTGCTTCAAAATCTTTACGTATCACGAACACTACTTTGCCAAAGCCTGAGTGTATTGCATCATAGATTGAATAGTCCATGATGGTTTGTCCGTTTGGTCCAAGTCCGTCCAATTGCTTCAAACCGCCGTAGCGACTGCCCATTCCGGCAGCTAGTACATATAAAGTAGGTTTCATAGTTGTGGTTTTATGTTTGTTTTAGTTATTATTTTTTAAAGTGGAATTCTATTGTTTGTTTGTATTCTTCGCCGGGACGCAACACTGAGTTCGGGAATTCTACATGATTAGGTGCATCGGGTAAACCTTGACATTCGAGCGCTACACCATCGTTCTCGCCGTAGATATGGCCTTGTTTTCCAACAGGGCAACCTTCCAACCAGTTACCGGTGTACACTTGCATGCCCGGTTGTGTGGTGTAAACCTCAACACTGCGTCCGCTGAGATCGCCTGTGAGTGTTGCTGCATGACGCAATTTGCCGTTTTCACCGTCAATTACCCAGCAGTGGTCATAGCCACGACCTATTACCAACGGTTCAAAATCTGCACGTATTTCTTTGCCGATTGCTTTCGCTTTGCGGAAATCCATCGGTGTGCCTTCTACCGGTGTAAACACTCCTGTGGGCACTTGTTTCTTACTTGTCTCAAGGAAGCTTTGCGCATTAACCAAAAGGCTGTGTCCAAGTATATTGCCGTTACCCTCGCCATTAAGGTTGAAGTAGATGTGGTTGGTGAGGTTAACAACTGTAGGCTTGTCTGTTACTGCGCTATAGTTTATCTTGATTTCATTATTTTCTGTCCATTCATACACAATAGTTGCCTTGCACTCTCCGGGGAAGCCTTCTTCGCCGTCTGCTGAAGTGTAAGTCATGGTCACCTTATTGTCTGCGCCAAGTGTGCCTTCCCAGATTCGGTTCATGAAGCCGTTGGGGCCGCCGTGCAATGAATATTGTCCTTCATCGTTCACTGTGCGTACTTGATAAGTTGTGCCATCAATGGTGAATTTACCAAAATCAATACGATTGGCGAAGCGTCCCGGTGTCTTGCCTGCGCATGGGCCGTCTGCCATAAAGTCTGCCACATTTTCGTATCCTAGAGCAACATCTGCCAACTTTCCGTCTTTGTCGGGCACTACTACGCTTACTATGCCGGCTCCGAGAGTTGACAACACTACTTTCGCTCCACTGTTATTGGTTAAGGTAAATAATGTTACTTGACCATGGGGAGTGTCAATTTTTTTAATTTCTGAATGCATGAGGTAAAGATTTAATATTGGTTATTTAATATTGATTGCCTATATTTATTAATGTATTTAATTTTGGCTGTGCTATACACACAACTCTGCAAATTTAATCAACTTTGCGCATTGTTACAATACTTTTTAACAATATTTGCACTTTCTCTCGCTTTGTTATCCCAAACTTGATTAACTGAGTATTATTATGTAACTTTGCACTCAAATATTTTAACTATGAGAATAGACATTATTACCGTACTCCCCGAAATGCTTGAGTCTCCTCTCGGTTGCTCAATACTCAAACGCGCTTGCGACAAAGGTTTGGCTGAAATTGTTGTGCACAATCTCCGCGATTACTCCACAAACAAACATCGCAAAGTTGACGACTATCCCTTTGGCGGTGAGGCCGGAATGGTCATGCAAGTCGAGCCCGTTGACCGTTGCATCTCTGCGCTTAAAGCTCAACGCGACTACGACGAAGTGATTTTCACCGCTCCCGATGGCGAAACTTTCAACCAAAAAATCGCCAACGGCCTGTCTATGCTCAACAACATTATTATTCTTTGCGGTCACTACAAAGGCGTTGACTACCGCATACGCGAGCACCTAATCACTCGCGAAATCTCTATCGGCGACTACGTGCTCACCGGCGGAGAAATGCCCGCTGCAATCATCACCGATGCCATTGTGCGACTACTCCCCGGCGCCATCGGCGACGAGCAATCTGCCCTCACCGACTCCTTCCAAGACAACCTTCTCGAACCACCTATCTACACCCGCCCCGCCGACTACAACGGCTGGACCGTTCCCGAAATACTTCTCTCAGGTCACGAAGCCAAAATCGCTGAGTGGCGTCACGAACAAGCGCTCGCTCGCACAAAACTTCTCCGTCCCGACCTGCTCAAATAGACGCAAAAAAAATTTGTTATTTGCTCCGGATGCACTATCTTTGCACTCATGGAACAGTATATTGTGTCAGCTCGCAAATATCGCCCTTCGACATTTGCTTCCGTTGTGGGTCAAAAGGCTCTTACGGCTACTCTTAAAAATGCTATCGCTACCGACAGATTGGCGCACGCCTACCTGTTCTGTGGCTCGCGCGGCGTCGGCAAAACTTCTTGCGCTCGCATTTTCGCTAAAACCATCAACTGCAGCAACCGCAGCAACGACGGCGAAGCTTGCAACCAATGCGACTCTTGCCGTTCTTTCAACGAAAACCGTTCGCTAAACATCATCGAACTCGATGCTGCATCTCACAACGGCATCGACGACATGAAAGCGCTCATTGAGCAAGTCATGGTACCTCCTACCGATGGCCGATACCGCGTATTCATCATCGACGAGGTTCACATGCTCTCTACCGCCGCTTTCAACGCGTTCCTCAAAACCCTTGAAGAGCCACCGGCATACGTCATTTTCATACTCGCAACCACCGAGAAACACAAAATCATTCCTACCATTCTCTCTCGCTGCCAAATCTACGACTTCAACCGCATCACCATTCACGATATGGTTGAACACCTCTCTTACGTAGCAAAAAACGAAGGCATCACCGCCGAGCCTCAAGCCCTCGGCGTTATCGCTCGCCATGCCGACGGCGCTATGCGCGATGCCCTCTCAATCTTCGACCAAGTTGCAGCGTCTTCTCGCGGAAACATCACATACGCTTCTACAATCGAAAACCTTAACGTGCTCGACAACTCTTACTTCGAACGTCTCACCGACGCTTTCAAAGCAGTTGACATACCCGGAGCACTTAACATATATCGCGAAGTGCGCGACAAAGGTTTCGACTCTCTATTCTTCATTAACGGTGTGGCTCGATACATCCGCGACCTCATGGTTGCTCGCGACCCATCTACAATCGCTCTACTCGAAGCAACCGACGACGTCCGTCAAGCCATGGCTCAACGCGCCTCTCAGTTCGCCCCCGACTTCTTCTACAGAGCTATGAGCCTCCTCAACGATGCCGACCTCAACTTCCGCGCATCGTCTAACAAACAATTCCTAGTCGAGTTGACACTCATCAAACTGTGCCAACTACTCTGCCCCTCGACCCCGGCGATGACGCCGAGGGGCAACTAAAACCCATCGCCCAATTTAGCCAACCTGCGCCCGCTCCGATGCCCACACATGCACCGGCAGCCCGTGTTGTGCCCACTCCCGCACCAGCCCCGGCGCAACCCGCACCAGCCCCAACAGCTACACCGCGTCCCGCTGCTGCCGCGCCTCGTCCCGGCCTGCGCACATCGCTTCATGCTCCCTCGCTGAGCCTCAACCGCAAACACGCCGACGCTGCCGCTGCTCCGGCTCAAACTATGGCTGAAGCCGCTCAAAAAGCACACGCTTTCACCGATGCCGAGCTCGCACAAGCATGGTCAACCTACATCGACAACCACGGCACCGACCGTCTTCTTGTCAACACCATGCGCGTATCCCTGCCTCAGCGCACCGCCGTTGAAAACGTATTCGAAATGGTAGTTGAAAGCGAAATTCAAGTAGAACTCATCAACGAAGCCTTGCCACACCTACTCAGCGACCTTCGCACAGCTCTGCAAAACGACCTTATTTCTATACACGTGCGCGCGAACAACGGCGCCAGCTCTCCTATCACCTGGAACGAGCGCGAAGTCCTCGCCAGCATGATTGAGCGACACCCCTCCGTCAAAAAATTCGTCGACGACCTCGGCCTCTCTCTCCTCTAATCCGCTACCTCTCTCAACTCCATTTATTCCTCATACATATCATTTTTTACCCCAAAAACTTGCACGGTTTAAAAATAATAACTTATTTTGCGAAAAATAAATTAAATACAGGCCTTCAACACCATAAAACCGTATCTAATTTATAATTTTTGTTAACCCATCCGGTTCACACATTATTGCGACTTCTTACCAAGGTTGTCACACATTACGCTTACAGATCTTTCAATCGATATATACGATTTTAAACTTTGTACCATAAATAACTCTTAAATAAAACTTAAAAATTAACTTATGAGTAAACATCTTTTAGCGACATTGCTTTTGACTTGCGGCATGCCTTTTAGCGCACAAATGTACGCTTTGGCTAACCCCGAGCCCCAATCGCAAAGTCAAGCTGCCGTGAACATTCGCGGCACTGTGCTCGATGAAAACAATGAGCCCGTTATCGGTGCTAGTATCGTGCAAAAAGGTGCAACATCTACTGGTGTTACAACTGACGTTAACGGTAACTTCTCTGTTCACGTTAAACCGGGCACTAAACTCAAAGTGAGCTTCGTCGGTTATGTTCCTCAAGAAGTTGCTGCTTCTAACAACATGGTCATCTACCTTAAACCAAGCACCGAACAACTCGACCAACTCGTTGTGGTTGGTTACGGCTCTCAGAAAAAAGCTGACCTCACCGGCGCTGTCGCTACTGTCGATGTAGCAAAAGCTATGGACAGCCGTCCTGTTGAAGACGCCGCTCGCGCATTGCAAGGTACTGTCCCCGGCTTGACCATCACCACTTCCAACGGTGACTTCTCTTCTAACCCTACCATCAAAATCCGTGGTACCGGTACTCTCTCTAACAGCGCTAGCTCTAGCCCTCTCATCGTTGTTGACGGCGTTCCCGTTGACGATATGTCTTTCCTTAACCCCGACGATATCGCCGAAATCTCTGTGCTCAAAGACGCAGCTTCTTCTGCCGTCTACGGTACTCGCGCTGCTTTCGGTGTTATCCTTATCACTACTAAAGGTTCCGGCTCTAAAGACCGCGTCTCTGTTAACTACACAAACAACTTCGCTTGGAACGAAGCTACCGTACTCCCCCAATTTGCCAACACCGTTGACAACATCACAACAGCCCTCCAATCTGCTTACCGCGCCGGCACTGATAAAGACGTATTCGGCATGCAATACGAAGACATCCTTCCATACGCTCAAGCTTGGCAAGAACAACACGGCGGCAAAAAATACGATAGCTATCGCGAACTCACCGAATACGTCGACGAAAACAACGTTGGCGACTATCGCGTGATCAACGGCAAATGGCTTCGCTACGCCGACTGGGATATACAAAAAACTCTCTTCCAAACTGCTCCCTCTCAAAAACACAACGTTAGCTTGGAAGGCACATCCGGCAAAACTTCTTACCGCGCTTCTTTCGGATACGACGGCAAAGAGGGTCTGATGAAATACAACCCCGACAAACTTCATCGCTACATGGCTAGCGCTAGCTTGCAAACCGAAATCTTTAGCTGGTTAAAAGCAGGTGCTCGCTTCAACTTCAGCGACCGCGAATACTCTTCTCCTAACACCAACCGTAACTCTTACCAATACCTCTGGCGTTGGGCTCCGTTCTTCGAAACTTACGGTTACGTGCTCGACGACGAAGGCAACATCAAAGACTTCCGCAACGATATCGGTATCCGCAAAAACTCTCACGTCGACAAAACTGTTACCACTCAAACTCGCATACAAGGCTGGATGCAAGCCGAACTGCTCAAAGGCTTGACCTTGCAAGCTGACTTCACTTACAGCGTGCGTCACCAAAACAGCGACTCTGCTGCTACACCCTACACATTGTGGAACTCTTGGAGTGCTAACGCTTTCACTAACTACACTTCTTACTCTCAAACAAACACTTACGCAGCCAAGAGCAGCTACAAAGATGACATGTGGACAACCAACATCTTTGCTACTTACGCTCACACATTCGCTGATGACCACAACCTCAAAGTTATGGCCGGTTTCACAGCTGAGCAAGAAGAATATGACTACTACTACGCTAAACGAAACGGCCTCGTTGACTACAACTTGCCTAGCCTTAACCTCGCTAACGGCGAAAACTACACTGTCAGCGCTTCTAACACTCACCGCGCTACTGCCGGTTTCTTCGGCCGCGTAAACTACGATTATAAAGGCATTTACCTCTTAGAACTTAACGGCCGCTACGACGGCTCTAGCCGATTCCCCGCTAACGACCAATGGGCTTTCTTCCCCTCTGTTTCTGCTGGTTATCGCTTCTCTGAAGAAGCTTACTTCAAAGACCTCAAACAATACGTTAGCAACGGTAAAATCCGCGCCAGCTACGGCGAAATCGGTAACGAAGCTGTAGGTAGCAACATGTTCCTTTCTACCGTATCTGCTCGCTCTACTTCTAGCAGCTACTGGTTGAACGGCAGCCAAATCCTCACCGAATACAACATGCCTACCCTCGTTTCTTCTTCTCTAACCTGGGAACGCATCAAAACCACCGACATTGGTCTCGACCTCGGATTCCTTAACAACACCCTCACATTTGGCTTCGACTGGTACAAACGCGACACCAACGACATGCTCGCTCCCGGTCAAGTGCTTCCCGGCGTGCTCGGCGCTAGCGCTCCTTACCAAAACGCAGGTGCTCTTAGCACTAAAGGTTGGGAACTCTCTTTGGGCTGGAACCACACTTTCAACAAAGTTGACTTCTACGCTAACTTCAACCTCTCTGACGCTCGCACAAAAATCACCAAATGGAACAACCCCTCTAACTCTATCTACACCTACAATCCTTCTAGCTCTAACTACTGCGAAGGCACTTACTACGGTGACATCTGGGGATTCGAAACCGACCGCTACTTCGAAGAATCTGACTTTAACGGCAAAGACGCTAACGGCAAATGGATTTATGCTGACGGCGTAGCTGACCAAACCGGCCTCCAAACAGGCAACTTCGTTTACGGCCCCGGTGATATCAAATTCAAAGACCTCAACGGCGATGGCAAAATCGACGGCGGCGCTGGTACTCTCGAAGACCACGGCGACCTCAAAGTTATCGGTAACGCACTCCCCCGCTACGAATACTCTTTCCGCCTCGGTGCTAACTGGAACAACTTCGACATCGACCTCTTCTTCCAAGGCGTAGGCAAACGCTCTATGTGGATGACCGGTTCTATGATCATCCCGCAAGCTCAAGCCGGCCTCGGTACCTTCGAACACCAACAATCTTACAACCACTACATCATCGAAGACGGTCAAATTGTTGGTTACGACATCGACCAAAACAACGACTATCCTAACATGTACGAAGGCGCTGCCGGCACTGGTACCATCTCTAATATCGGCTACGGTAGATACAACTACTACCCACAAAGCAAATATTTGATCAACATGGCTTACCTTCGCCTCAAAAACCTCACTATCGGATACACTTTGCCCCGCGAACTCACTCGCAAAGCTTACATCCAAAAAGCTCGATTCTATGTTAGCGGTGAAAACTTGTTCTTCCTCTACAACGGCGCCGGCAAATACAAACTCGACCCCGAAATTGCTACCGGTTCTTACGGCTCTTACTCTAGCGATAACGGTTACGCAACATTCGGTCGCACTGTGCCCATGATGCGCTCATACTCATTTGGTTTACAAGTAACTTTCTAACCACTAAATTAGCAAACAATGAAAAAGATATATTTAATGGGTATGGTTGCCCTTGTCGGCGCTTCGCTTACCAGCTGCGATGACTTCCTCAACGACAATCGTTATCCCCTTTCGCAACAAACAGCTAACGCTGAATACTGGAGTAACACGGTCAATGTTGAAAACCAATGCAACACCCTCTACAACAACTACTCCGGATACGGTAACGGTTCCGGTACCGGCGAATTCTACTTCACTTCGCTCTCCGACGACCAAGCTTGCGGTATCGTCAGCGGTGGCGTAGGTTTCAAAAACTGGACTTACACTAACGTTCCCGCTTCTTCTACTAACTGGACTGACCCCTACACCGAAATCCGTCGCTGCAACCTCATCATCGAAGGCGTGACCAGCGGATCTCTCAACGGCACAACCGAAGGCAACAACTTCCTCGGCATTGCCCGCCTTAACCGCGCTTTCCAATACTTCCAATTGGTGCGCATGTACGGCGACGTTCCTTTGGTTGAAAAATCTCTCGACCCCGACGACGAAGCTGAGCTATACGGCGCTCGCACTAACCGCGACGACGTTATCGACTTCGCTCTCGCTGACCTCGACTTCGCTGCCGAAAACATCACAGCTCAAAGCGGCAAAACAACTTGGAGCAAAGACTTGGCTCTCGCTATGAAAGCCGAAGTTTGCCTCTTCGAAGGCGCCTACAGCAAATACACCGGCAACACCAGCCGCGGCGAAAAATACTTCAACGAAGTTGTTAAAGCTTGCACTCCGTTGCTCTCTAGCTACTCTATCTGCGACGACTACCAATCTCTTTACAACTCTGTTCGCACCACTCTCAACACAAACAAAGAAGTCATCTTCATGAAAGCCTACGAACAAGGCGTGTTCATGCACTCTTTGCTCGACTGGACAGGCTCTTCTACAAGCATCCTTGGCATCACCAAAGACGCTTTCGATAGCTTCCTTTTCGCCGATGGTAAACCCCTCGCTCTCACTTCTTGCGACAAATCTGATGTTGGCGAACTCGATGCCGATGGCAACTACTCTATCGCTAAAGCTCTTGCCGTTCGCGATGGACGTCTCAGCCAAATCATCGACCCCGTTGTCTACTACGTTGGCAAAACCTGGGCTCGTAGCAACACCATGGACATGGTTTCTTCTACAGGATACGGCGTAGCTAAATACGACAACCTATCTATCGACTACAACGACGCTACTACTGCTAACCGCAGTTACACTAGCGCTCCCCTCTACTGGCAAGCAGGAATCTATTTGGCTTACGTTGAAGCCAAAGCCGAACTCGGCACAATCACCGATAGCGATATCGCTAACTACCTCAACCCCCTCTACAAACGCGCAGGACTTCCCGACCAAACTCTTGCTAGCCTCTCTAGCATGAACGACCCCGCAAACAACATGGGCGTCTCTAGCCTCCTCTGGGAAATTCGCCGCTGCCGCCGTGCCGAATTCATGCTCGACAAAAACATCCGCTACTGGGACCTCGTTCGTTGGCACAAACTCGACTTGCTCGACTCTGGCGAACACCCCAACATCCAACTCGGTGCAAACATCTCTGCTTCTGACGTGCAAGTTAGCACCAAAGACGGCTACATTGATGCTTCTTACGGCATGACTCGCACATTCAGCAGCCGTGAGTACTTCTACCCAATCCCCTCTGAGCAAATCAGACTCAACCCCAACCTCACTCAAAACCCCGGTTGGGAATAAATATTGTAGTATGAACCACAAACAATAAATAATAGGTAAACACTAATAAAATGTATTTCATGGGAGTCAAGGTTGTCGTGAGACACCCTTGACTTTTTTTATACCCATCCAAAGAGTAAAAAAGTAATCACCTGAGCGTCAGCCTTTCAAATAGCTGAGCTCAACCTTTGGCTTGGCCCTTAGCTTGACACGCCGTAAAATACTTAGCGTCAGCCTTGTAGGGGCGCAAATTCATTGCGCCCGCACCCGGACGGTCCCCACACTTGTCCGCATATCCGGACGGCACACATCGCACCAGTTAAGACTATTATTTCGCTCGAAGAGCGTACACTTTAGATAGCCCCACTGTGCCGACGCAAGGAGGCTCAGTGGGGTGGCCGGCACCCATACGCGCCAACTTTCGAAGAAAGTTCTCGTGCATCCACCGCCGCTCCTATAGCTCCTATGGCCGCGTCAGCCGCACATCGCTACCTATGTCAAGACTCTCCACATCCCGTTGCCTGTCGTAGATAGGCAAGCTTCGTGACATCGCACCCCGTGTCAGCCCACGCGTGTTTTTTGGCCGGAGGCCTTCACATTCCTGCCCACGCGAGTATTTTGGCCGGAGGCCATCGCAGCTCGGTGGAGCTGCGGCCATCACGTAACCCCAG
>CAZGAN010000025.1:0-17586 GCA_964523655.1 uncultured Bacteroides sp. | reverse complement strand
CAAAAGTCAGCAAGAGCACATTGACATCGCTTACCATTTAATATTATATAATTGAGCCAAGAAAAAGTGAAGAAGAGAAAAAGGAAAGTGAAATTTTATTGAAAAAGTTTTTATATATAAGAAAAAAATCATTACTTTTGTGAAAATTTGGCATAATGGCACTTGAGCTTGAACAGACACTGGACCGCCTCGGCGAGAAATCGCGCTTTCTGGTAGAGCGCTATCGAGTTGTTGCGCAACAGCGAAATCAAGCACTTTCTCGCATAGAAGAGCTTAAACAAGCCTTGGAAACACGCGAGAAAGAGGTTGAAAAACTGAAGCTTAAGGTTGAATATATGACGTTGGCATCGAGCATTGCGCCCGATAAATCAGCGTTAGATAAAACAGCAGCTATTATTACCGGATTGGTGCGGGATATAGACCGTTGCATCGCGGATTTAAAGGAATAAACCCGACGTTGCGTTATGAACAAGATGAAAGAACAACATATCACATTAAAGATAGCGGATGTTGCGCCCATGAGCATTAATATCGACCGCGATACCGAGGAATTGGTTCGCGAGGCTGAGCGTGCTGTTAACAGGGTTTGGAGCATTTGGCGTCGAGACTTCAGCGAAAAAACATCAAAAGAAGTCCTTGCCATGACCGCTTATCAATATGCAAAGTTGTACTATCAATTACAGCATACTATTGAAAACCAACAAAAATTGCTCAACAATTTTGAAGGTGAACTTGACCGATTGCTTCAGCTTACAACTGAGAGCGATGATGGAGACAATATCAATAATAGCGAAAACTCGGCACTGTGAATTTAAAAATATAACTCTCAAGCACAAGCCATTCATAATTAACAACAGTTATATCTCAAACAATTAATGCACCAAGCCGCGATCACAGAGGTGACCGTGGATATGTGTGTATAGTAAAGACAACTTTTTTAACCAACCATAAAAACCAACAACACAAATTATAAAATTTCAAAATGACTGCATTAATTTACATTGCAATAGGCATCATCGCTGCTGCTATTGGCGTTGCCGCAACTGTGGCTTTCCAACGCTCTTCGGCAAAAAGCCGTGCCAAACAAATCTTAGCTGATGCTGAGCGCGAAGCTGAAGACCTCAAAAAGAATAAAGTGCTTGAGGGTCGTGAAGAAGCTTTGCAGATCACTGCTGAGGCTGAGAAAAATGCTAATCAACGCATGAGTCGCGTGCAAAGTGCTGAAACAAAGCAAAAACAACGCGAATTGATGCTTAATCAACAACAGGGTGAAAATCAGCGCGCTCGAAATGAAATTGAAACTCAACGAGCTAAGCTTAACGACCAGTACAATGCCGTTAACGCTAAAAAAGCTGAGCTTGACGAACTCACCCAAAGTGCTCGCGATGCGCTAGAGCATATCTCAGGATTGTCTAGCGATGAAGCTAAAGAAAAACTCATCAATTCATTGAAAGATGAGGCTAAAACTGCTGCTGCCGCTTACATCAATGACATCATGGATGAAGCTAAAATGACTGCTAACAAAGAGGCTAAGCGCATTATTATTCAAACCATACAACGCACTGCTACTGAAACTGCTATCGAAAATTCAGTTACAGTGTTCCACATTGAAAGCGATGAAATCAAAGGTCGCATCATCGGTCGTGAAGGTCGTAATATTCGCGCTCTCGAAGCAGCTACAGGTATTGAAATCATTGTTGATGATACACCCGAGGCAATTGTGCTTTCAGGTTTCGACCCTGTGCGCCGTGAAGTAGCTCGTCTTGCTTTGCACCAACTTGTTGCTGACGGACGTATACACCCCGCACGCATTGAAGAAGTTGTGGCTAAGGTGCGTAAACAAATTGAAGAAGAAATCATTGAAACAGGTAAGCGCACAGCTATCGACCTTGGTATACACGGCTTGCATCCCGACCTAATCCGTATGGTTGGTAAGATGAAATACCGCTCAAGCTACGGTCAAAACCTCTTGCAACACTCTCGCGAAACAGCTAACCTCTGTGCTATTATGGCTTCTGAGCTTGGTCTTAATCCGAAAAAAGCCCGTCGCGCCGGATTGTTGCACGATATAGGTAAAGTGCCCGATGAAGAGCCCGAATTGCCACACGCATTGTTGGGTATGAAGCTTGCAGAGAAATATAAAGAGAAACCCGAAATCTGCAATGCTATCGGTGCTCACCACGATGAAATTGAACAAACAACACTGTTGGCTCCGATTGTGCAAGTTTGTGATGCTATTTCAGGCGCACGTCCCGGTGCTCGCCGCGAAATTGTTGAAGCTTACATTAAACGTCTCAAAGACCTTGAGCAATTGGCTCTTAGCTATCCCGGCGTAATCAAAACTTACGCTATTCAAGCCGGTCGCGAATTGCGCGTAATTGTTGGCGCCGACAAGATTGATGATGTAGAAACTGAAAAGCTCTCAGCAGAAATCGCTAAACGAATCCAAGATGAGATGACTTATCCCGGACAAGTGAAGATTACTGTGATACGTGAGACTCGCTCTGTAAGTTTCGCTAAATAAATAGAAGTTTCTCTATATTAATATATGAGCAACGAAAACGAACAAGATAACAAACCGTTAGAGCAGAACGCTCAAGGTTGTGGCAAAGGCGGTTGCTGCGGTGGAAACTGCAGCAACTGTACACGTCACTGCTCTCCGCGTGGCAAATTGCACTGCTATAACTGGTTGGAAGATATACCCGGAGGCTATGCCGACGACGATATGGTGGAAGTTCAGTTTAAGAATACTCGAAAAGGGTATTACAAAAACTCAACAAATCTGCCATTGTCAATCGGCGATATGGTGGCTGTTGAAGCCTCGCCGGGACACGATATCGGACAGGTGACGCTCACCGGTGCTTTGGTGCGCTTGCAAATGCGCAAGGCTAATATTAAGCCTAATGCTGAGGTGCGCAGAGTGTTTCGCCTTGCCAAACCTGCTGATTTAGAGAAATATGAAGAAGCTCGTGCACGTGAAAATGATACAATGATTCGTGCTCGCAAAATCGCTGAAGACCTCAAGTTGAATATGAAAATAGGCGACGTTGAGTATCAAGGCGATGGTAATAAAGCTATCTTCTATTATATTGCTGATGAGCGTGTTGACTTCCGTCAACTCATCAAAGTGTTGGCTGATGCCTTCAAAGTGCGAATCGAAATGAAACAAATCGGTGCGCGTCAAGAGGCAGGCCGCATTGGTGGTATCGGGCCGTGTGGACGCCCGTTGTGTTGTGCAAGTTGGATGACCAACTTTGTGTCGGTAGCAACAAGCGCCGCTCGCTTCCAAGACATCTCGCTCAATCCGCAAAAACTTGCAGGTCAATGTGCTAAGCTGAAGTGCTGCCTCAACTTTGAAGTAGATGCATACGTTGAGATGAGCAAAAAATTGCCGCCAAAAACGGTGCGCTTGGAGACAGCCGATGCTACATACTACCATTTCAAAACCGACATTTTCAAACGCGAAATCACTTACTCTACCGACAAGCAATTGGCGGCTAATTTGGTGACTCTCGACCCCGAACGCGTGTTTGAAATTATTGAAATGAACAAGAACGGCGAGAAACCACTGTCGTTGCAACGTGATGGCAACGAACAATCAAATGCTAAGGATGGGTTCAAAGACTTGCTCGACCAAGACGAGCTCACTCGCTTTGATGGTAAACGCCGTAAAAAGAAAAAGAAAAAAGCCGGAAAGGGTGGTGATGCCAATGGCGAATCCCCTGCCCAGACTGCTGAGCAACCTCAACAACAGGCAGAGCAAGCACCGAAACCCAAACCCGGTCCCGGACAAGTGTTTAAGCCCCGAAAACAAAAGGGTGCTAAGCCCGGTAATCAAAACGAAAACACTCCGCGCAACGACAATGAATAAAAACACGTTAGCGTGCAAAATTGCAATAGCAACAACCATATTATCCGCCACCTTGTGTGCTTGCACCGATTTCAATAGCGAGCACACGGAGTGGCGCGATATTGATTTGCCCGGTTGGCGTTACGGACAAGTGCTCACTTTCAATGCCGATAGCGATAGTGTTGCTATCAATGAAGTGGTGCTCAGTGTCAGACACACTGATAGCTATGAGTACGCTAACTTGTGGGTGGAACTGAGCTATGCTTCAGGCGACACAACGCTTGCCGATACTTTCAACATCGAATTAGCTGATAAGTTTGGCAAATGGTATGGCACAGGCACCGGACTATCGTTTCAGCAGAACGACACGCTTGTGCCTCGTCACAGAGTAAATCTTGGCTCGCCTTTGCAATTGCGCCATGTGATGCGCGTTGACACACTACAAAATATAGACCAGATAGGTCTGTCCTACTAAGTATTTCAAAAATGATAACTTGCGATAGCTTGATTTTTGACATGGACGGCACCATGTGGGATGCCGTTGACTCGTACACACACATTTGGGATGTCACGTTCAAAGAATGTAACGTACAGCGTGAACCTGTGACGCGCGAAGAATTATTAGCGCAAATGGGCCGACATCTTGAAGATATACTCGCCGATATAGCTCCAGCCGGTGCCGATGTGCCTCACTTGTTGGAGGTGCTCGACAAAAACGAGCGTGCCTTGGTTCCGGTGCTGGGTGGTAAGCTCTATCCCGGAGTGAAAGAAACAGTGAAAACACTTGCCGAAAGTGGTGTGAAGCTGTTTATGGTGAGCAATTGTGGGTCTGAAGGTCTGAAAAATTTCATGGCTTTTGCAGGAATAACACAGTATTTCACCGATTCGCTAACGCATGGAGGCACAGATCAGCCTAAAGATGTTAATATACGTGCGTTGGTTGAACGATACAACCTCAAAAATGTTTTTTATGTAGGCGACACTGCCGGCGACTGCAAGTATGCACATGCTGCAGGCGTGGGCATGATTGGTTGCGCATACGGCTTTGGCGATGTTAGCCTTGCCGATTATAAGATAAATGCATTTACTGAGTTGCTTAACTTGCTTAATATCAATAAATAAGTATCTATGTACACAAATACACTACAAATATTTCCTAGCTCTGACTTAGAAAATAAATTGCAACGCATATTCGCTCACATGCAAGAACTTGGCTTTGATAGCTTAGTAGTGAGCGACAACGCTAATAAGTTTTATCTCACCGGACGCGTGTTTTCCGGTTACATATATCTCACCGCTGCTGATAAAGGCATCACTTGCTTTGTGATGCGTAATCTTCCACTCACCGGTGAGCGCGTATTTGCCGTGCGCAAGCCCGAACAAATGCTTGAAATCATTGAACGCGAACAGCTTCCAAAGCCCGGAAATGTGGCGCTCGAACTCAATCAAACAAGTTGGGCAACCGTGCAACGCTTGGCTGCTGCTCTTGGCGTTGAAAAGTTTGGCAATGCCGACACAGTGCTCATGCAAGCTCGCTCAGTGAAGACCGATTTCGAAATCAAACTCATTGAAGAGTGTGGCATGAAACACGACCGCGTGTATAGCCGCGTGCCCGGATTGTATCGCGCCGGCATGACCGACGTAGAATTGCAAATCGAGATTGAGCGCGTGTCACGTCTTGAAGGCTCAATTGGCATCATGCGTTGCACCGGTGATGATTTGGAAATCAATATGGGTAACGTTATCACAGGCGATAATGCTGATTGCCCCTCTCCATACGATTTTGCTATGGGTGGCGCAGGTACAGCTTCATTGCCCGTAGGTGGTGATGGCACCATCATACGCCGTGGCACATCTGTGATGGTTGACACTAACGGTGTGTTCAACGGCTATATGACTGATATGACTCGCACATTCTCGCTTGGCAAATTGCCCGAATTGGCGCTTAAAGCACATCAGGTGTCAATTGATATCTGCAAAGAAATTGCTCGTCTTGGCGTGCCCGGCACAGAGTGCAAGGCTCTTTATAATCGTGCTGTGGAAATGGCTACAGAAGCCGGTTTGCAAGAATATTTCATGGGCCACCAAGCTCAAGCCGGATTTGTTGGTCATGGCATGGGTGTTGCCGTAAACGAGCAACCCGTGTTGGCTCCCCGCTCAAAATCATTGCTCACTGTTGGCAATGTGATTGCGCTTGAGCCCAAATTTGTGATACCTCATGTTGGTGCTGTTGGTGTTGAAAACACTTATGTTGTTACCGAAGACGGCATGCGTTGCCTCACTCACAGCCCCGAAGAAATTATAGAATTCGCATAAAAAAAGAAATAACTATGCCTCAGACAAATTACGCCTCTCTGCTAAACAAACCGATATTTGAAAAAGTCGGCGCAGTTGCCGATAGTCTAAATCGCCCTGCTTATGTTGTGGGCGGATATGTGCGTGATCTCTTGCTGAAACGGCACTCAAAAGATATTGATTTTGTGACTGTTGGTTCAGGCATTGAGTTGGCTGAGGCTGTGGGCAAGGCTCTTGGTCGTGGCACACGTGTGAATGTGTTTCGCAACTATGGCACTGCTCAAGTGCGTCATCGCAACATGGAGTTGGAATTTGTGGGTGCCCGTCGCGAGTCATATAATCGCGACTCTCGCAATCCGATTGTTGAAGATGGCACACTCGAAGACGATATAGCACGTCGTGATTTCACAATCAATGCCATGGCGTTGAGTGTGAATCACGACACTTTCGGCAATCTCGTTGATAACTACGATGGGGTAGGCGATTTGGAACGTAAAATCATACGCACACCTCTCGACCCTGATATCACTTTCAGCGATGACCCTCTGCGCATGATGCGTGCCGTGCGTTTTGCCACACAACTCCAGTTTGAAATTGACCCGGTCACTTTTGAAGCAATAGCTAGAAATGCTGAGCGCATAAAAATTATCACTCGTGAGCGTATAAAAGACGAACTTGTCAAGATTATGGCTGCGGCAAAACCATCAATAGGCTGGGATTTGTTGCTGAAATCAGGATTGCTTAAACTGATACTGCCCGAACTCGCTGCAATGCGTGGCGTGGAAGTGGTGCATGGCCGTGGTCACAAAGATAATTTCTATCACACTCTCGAAGTGCTCGATAACGTGGCTGCTGCCACTGACGACCCCTGGACTCGTTGGGCCGCACTTCTGCACGATATTGCCAAACCCGTCACCAAACGCTGGGACGACGCTATTGGTTGGACTTTCCATAATCACAATTTTATTGGTGCTAAAATGGTGCCAAAGATTTTCAGCCGCCTCACACTGCCTATGGGTAACGAGATGCGCAAGGTGCAAAAGCTTGTTGAGCTTCACATGCGTCCGATAGCTCTTGTTGAAGATGAGGTGACAGATAGCGCTGTGCGCCGCCTTATTAACTATGCTGAAGATGATTTGGAGAGCTTGATGATTTTGGCTCGTGCTGATATAACGTCAAAAAATCAAGAGAAGAAGCAACGATTTCTTGATAACTTTGACCTCGTTGAGCAAAAATTTGAAACCATAAAAGCTCTTGATGAAGACCGTAAGTTCCGCCCGGCATTAAATGGTAATGAAATCATGAAAATGTTGGCATTGCCACAAAGCCCGGAGGTGGGCTACTTCATGAGCAATCTAACTCGTGTGAGCAAAGATTGCGAAATAGAGCCAACTCGCGAGGCAGCAATTGCCTATGTGCTGCAATTGGCCGCAGAGCGTGGCATTGAGGCACATCCCGAATTGTTAGAAGAATAATCGCTTATTCGTTGTAAGGCTCGATATGCACTGACGATGTGAGGTCGGGTGTGAATCGCTTGCGTAGAGCCATTTCCACAGCGGTAGCTATTTCGTGTCCCTGAGTTACAGTGAGATTGGGGTCTACTTTTACGTGCACATCAATGATGCATGAGTGACCGTTGCGACGTGTGCGCAGTCTGTGAAATTTCTTCACACCGTCAACCGAGGCAATGATTTCTTCAATCTGTTTAATCTGATTTTCAGGAAGTGAGCGTTCCAACAGTTCGCTGACAGCCGGGGCTGCGATGCCTAGTGCCGAGACAGAGATAAATACGGCTATTATTATTGATGCTATAGGGTCGCAGATGCGCCATTGCTCGCCCAAAAAGTAAGCGGCCGACACACCAATAAGCGTTGCAACCGATGAGAATGCGTCGCTGCGGTGATGCCAAGCGTTGGCTATGAGCGCTTGTGAATTGATGTTGCGACCTACTATCACCGTGGCATGATAGAGTATTTCCTTAGCTAAGATTGAGATGGCTGCTACAATGATGGTTAGTATGCCCGGGCGAGGTATTGTTTCTCCTTGTGTCACATCGTAGATTGTGTAGATGCCGTTGAGCCCGATGCCGATTGCCACTGCAAGTAGTCCCACGGCAATGAGAAGAGTCGAAAATGTTTCGTATTTACCATGTCCATACGGGTGGTCATCATCAGCTCGTTTATAAGCTATACCAACAAAAATAAGCACAATAAGGTCAGTGGCAAAGTCGCTTAGTGAGTGCACACCATCGGCTATGAGCGCCTCGCTGTGTCCGTAGATGCCGAATACTATTTTCAGCATCATCAACGCCGCATTGATGTAAAACCCGATTAGGGTGATGCGACGTATAATTGCCACTTTCGAATAAGATTTCATGTTAGATATAAAAAATTAGTCTAATTAGTCTAATCGACTAACTAGACTAATTAGACCTATGTTTTGTTTTTAGAATTCGCAGTTTCCGGGGTAGCGGGGGAATGCGATTACGTCGCGTATGTTAGCCATGCCGGTAACAAAGAGCACGAGACGTTCGAAACCTAGACCGAAGCCAGAGTGGGGCACTGTGCCGAATTTGCGTGTTTCGAGATACCACCACATATCTTTCATAGGTATGTTCATCTCTGTGATGCGTTGCAAAAGTTTGTCGTAGTTCTCTTCACGCTCTGAACCACCGATGATTTCTCCGATTTTCGGGAACAATACATCCATTGCGCGAACGGTTTTGCCGTCGTCGTTTTGTTTCATGTAGAATGCTTTGATGTCGCGCGGATAGTCGGTGAGAATTACCGGTTTCTTGAAGTGCTCTTCAACAAGGTAGCGCTCGTGTTCGCTTTGCAAGTCTGCGCCCCAGAATACGGGGAATTCAAACTTCTTGCCTGATGCTTCGAGTATCTTAACACCTTCAGTGTACGGAAGACGCACAAATTCATTTTTTACAACAAATTCGAGACGACTGATGAGCTCGTTGTCGTACATTTGTTGAAGGAATTCGATATCGTCTTTGCAGTTGTCAAGAGCGTATTGTATGCAATATTTGATGAACTCTTCAGCGAGATCCATATTGTCTGTGATGTCGTTGAAAGCAACTTCAGGCTCAATCATCCAGAACTCTGAGAGGTGGCGGGGAGTGTTAGAGTTTTCGGCACGGAATGTGGGGCCAAAGGTGTAGATAGCACCGAGGGCTGTTGCACCGAGCTCGCCTTCCAACTGTCCTGATACGGTGAGTGCTGCGGGTTTGCCGAAGAAGTCTTGGCTGTAGTCAACTTGACCGTCTTCAGTCTTGGGCAGATTATTGAGGGGAAGTGTTGTTACTTGGAACATTGCACCTGCACCTTCGCAGTCACTGCTGGTGATGAGCGGAGTATGGAGATAGAAAAATCCTTTTTCGTTGAAGAATTTGTGAATAGCAAAAGCTAGAGCTGAGCGAACACGCAACACTGCACCAAATGTGTTTGTGCGGGGACGTAGATGCGCCTTTTCACGCAAGAATTCAAGTGTGTGACCTTTCTTTTGCAAGGGATATGTTTCGGGGTCAGCAGTGCCGTACACTTCGAGTGTCTCTGCTTGTATTTCGCATGTCTGACCTTTACCCATTGATTCAACGAGGTGACCAACAACGCAGATTGATGAGCCGGTGGTTACCGGTTTGAGTTGCTCGTCGCTAAATTTTGTCATGTCAAGAACAATCTGAATGTTCTTGATTGATGATCCGTCGTTAAGGGCTACAAATTGCACATGTTTGTTACCGCGGCGGGTGCGCACCCAGCCTTTAACGCAGACATCGCTACCGATAAGTTCGGGGTTGAAAATGTCAACTATTTTGGTCCGTTTCATATTGATAAATCGGTTTTGTTAAATTCGTTAATGTGAATAATTTCACAAAGTTATAACAATTTTTTTTTGCAACAAAATAATAAAGAAAAAAACGAGAAACCACAATGCCCGGGGCATAAAAAAACAGCCATGACTCGCATGGCTGTTCTTGTAGAAATATGATAATTTCTGAGTGATTATTTCACAACTTGTTTAGAAATTGTGTTGCCGCGTTTCACGATGAATAAACCGTTTGCGGGGTTGTTTACTTTCACACCTTTGAGGTCGAAGTATTGCACTTCGTTTTCACCGTTAACAGTGATGTCGTTGATGCCACCGGTTTTGTCAACAGTGAATGTGATAGTGAATTCGGGGCTGTCGTCGCCATCGAGAATGAAGTAGCCTGCGGGGAATGTTGCAGTGTATTTGCCGTCTTCAAGAGCAGAGCCGAGGGGTTGGAGCACTTCGTTCCAAGCAACGCCGTATTCAGCATCACCGAGTTCAACGGTTTCGCCACCTTCTTTAGCAAGAGTAGCTTTACCGCCACCGATGCCGGCTTCGTCATAGTCATCGAAGATGATGTCGATTTCTTCGCATGATGCTACTGTTGCACCGTTAGCAGGTGTAGATGTGATGTTGAGGTCACCGGTGCTGCCACCGTTTGCTTTAACTTCAAATACGATTGAGAATTCAGTAGATTCAGCGGGGTCGAAATCATCTTCTGATGTGCCGAGCAAGAAGTAGCCTGCGGGGAATGTTACGGTGTAAACACCATCTTCAGCGGCTGCGTTGCCAAGGGGTTGAACGATTTGGTTGAGTTCTACGCCCCACTCAGTGCTGCCAAGTTCTACAAATTCGTAGTCACCGCGACGTATGATTGTTGCTTTGCCTGAACCTTCAGCAACTGTTGCGTAGTCGGGGAAGGTGAGCTCAATTTCTGTGCAAGATTCAACGGTTGCACCGTTTGCGGGGTTAGACTCAACGTTGAGAGTTGTGGGTTGTTCGGGTTCTTCTGAGCCTTCAATGATGAATGATACAGAGATTTCCGGAGAAAGATCGTTTTCGCCGAGGTTGAAGAAACCTGCGGGGAATGTTACAGTGTAAGTACCGGGAGTGCTAGCGTTGCCACCAAGGGGTTGGATAACTTCGTTGTAAGCATCACCGCATTCGGGGTCACCGAGAGTGATTACTGTGTCGCTACCTTTTTTAGCAAGAGTAGCTTTACTGTTCCAAGAGGGTGCAGCATCGGTGTAGTCGTTGAAAGTGATTTTGATTTCGTCGCATGATTCAACGGTTTCACCGTCAGCGGGAGTTGTTGAGTAGCTTACGCCATCAGTGCTTGATGTTTCTTTGTAAACAGCGAATGTTACGTTGAATGCGGGGTTAACCACATCGTCATCAAGTTCGAAGTAGCCTTCGGGGAATGTTACAGTGTAGTGGTCATTGTTTGCAGTAGCAGAGCCGAAAGGTTGCACCAATTGGTTGCCTGTTGTGCCGGCTGTTGCAACTTCAAGATAAGAGTATCCGGTTGTTGCGCGACCTGAAAGATATGCAGCAGCTTCTTTGCACAATACTTTTTCGTAGCCGGGGAATGTGAGCACCATTTCTGTGCATTTTTCAACGGTTTCACCTGCTGCGGGAGTTGATGTGAATGTGAAGTTTTCAGCTGTTTTAGGAGCAACGTAGTTGAACACTTTAGAGAGAGCTTTAGAGTGGTCAACACCGTCAGATGTTTTGAGGTTGTAGAATGATACTGTTACGTTGTTGAGTGACTTAACAGATTCGGGGATTGTAACAAGAATTGAAGCTTGGTTTGCTTCTTCGTATGATTCAATTTTCAATTCGCTTGCGGGAACTACAACTGTTTGTTGTTCGCGGTTCTTTGTCCAAGCGAATTGCACACCGTCAAATTTGATTTGGTCGTAGCCGTCAACATAGATTTCAACTTGTGAAGCTGTGCCAAATTCAGCTGCCGGAGTGAAGTCGGCAGAAACATCGCTTTTTACTTCTTTGTAGGTGATGGGGAAGTTGAATGAACCGATGCTACCTGATACGCCGGTGTAAACATATTGACCGTCGGCTGCTGTGATGTTGTTGAGAGCAAGCACGATGTAGCCGTATGATTTTTCCAAGCTGTATTGCAAGCCGAGAGTTGCATTTGTGCGTACTTTGCCGGTAACGTCAAGTGTAACAGTCTTGTTGCCGTTGCTGAATACAGGTGTTAATGCTTCTTCGCAATAGTCAAGAGCTTCTTGGCTGCCGAATTGAAGAGTGAATGAGCCTTTAGTGGGGTCGAGGGGTTCTGAGAAATTGAAAACATAGATACCGTTTTCATCTCCGGGTTCAAAATATGAGAGGAAAGTTGCGCTTGTTTGAATGGTGTTTTGAAGTTTGTATTCACCATTAGCTGTGCCTGCGCTTTCGAGTGTTACAGGTTTGCCAAGAGCTGTGTAAGTGAGCTCAAGCACTCCGGTTTTGTTGTAGAGCACTGTTTCGTCAACTGAAGAGCGAAGTCCGGTAACTTTAATTGTTACTTTGTCGCCGGCTTTGATGTAGCCGCTTTCATACCATGATGTGAGTGTTGAGCCGTATTCAATCATGAGTGTACCGTTTGTCACGCGTACTTCTTCGTTGTCGGCAGAGAGTGTGGTATCATGAGTTCCGCTGATGAGGTGCACTTCGTCGTATGTTACTGCTTGGTTGAAAATTATTTCAGCTGAAGCACGACCACTGGCAGAGATTTCTGAACCATCGGGGAGTGTATTGTTTTTGATTACCAAGCCATCGTCCATGGTCAATTTAAATCTACCACTGTCCATAGAGAAGTTTAGGTAGAAATAGTATGTCTTACCAGCTTCAACACTCAATGAATACACTTGGTATCCTTCAGTGTCGTAGTTGTTGTATGCCATTTCAAACATATTTTCATGAGCTGCATCAGAGTAAATGTTGATGTTTGCAGCAACGCGGTGTAAGGTAAGCACTCCTGATTTGGTGGGAGTGAAGGTGCCTGTGTAATCGTTGAAATCGCTGCTGACGTTGTAAACTTTGTCAAGCTCTAGAGCACCCAAATCGATTGTCCCTGCTGAGGCTGATGATGCAAGAATGCCTATTATGGCAAGCAAAAACAGTCTGAGCACATTGTTTTGTTTGAGTTTGTGATAAAAACAATTCATACTAAAACAGATTAGTGAAAAGTAAAAGGATTGATTAACTCGTGGTTTTATAAGATGTTTTTGAAGTATAATATGTATAGAGAGCCACCGCAGTGACTCTCTATACTAGTGAAGTTGCGCTATTGTTTACTTGATAACAAGTTTCTTAACGATAGTGTTGTTGGCTGTAGCAACGCGAACAAGAGCAACGCCTTTGTAGCCGTTGGTGTTTGCTGTGATGTTGCCTTTGCCGTTAGCTTGACCAATCACAGAACCGGCAAGGTTGTAGACAACAACCGATGCTTGAGTGTCTGAATTGATGGTAACGTTGCCGTCAACGTCAGTGTTGACATTGATGTTTGCTGAATCAGCAGCGATGTCGTTAACACCGGCTGTTACGAGTTGGCATTGAGCAGCGTTGATAACGTGGTCAGTGTTGTTGTCAATCAACATAGCAACAATGTGTGCGTTGTCAAGATTTGATACGCGTTGCGGTATGCTGAATGATGTGTTTGATGTGTTGGCAACACCGGCGGTTACACTTGAAGGTACATAGCCTTGTGTGCCGTTGAATGTTGTGCCAATGAGAGCGCGGGCAACGTGGTCAGCGGGTATGTCGAACACGTAGTCTTCGCCGTATTTACCACCTTTACCCCATTCGCCGAGTGCATCGTCTGAAACGTTGTAGAAGTAGTTTTCTTGGTCAGCAAGCAAACCGTTTTCTGTAACAACGAAGAATACACTAACGTTTACATCGTCTTTGTCGAGAGCGTATGTTACTGAAACGGGAACATCGATTTGCTCGGTGTCATAGTTAACGGCTGCTGAGATTTCGATGTCGGCAATTGCAGGTGTGTCTAGTTCACTGTGCACGTAGTCGCTCCAGAGACCTGAGCTGCTGCCTTCGGGTGCGTTAAACACATATTTGCCTGTGCTGTTTTGTGTCGCAGGGTAAGCAACGTATGTGCGGTTAATGTTTGCTGAGGGAGCACCAACTGCATCGAGTCCGAGGAATTGTGAGTATGATTCCAAGCCTGAGCCGTAAATATCGCTACCGTATGTGCGCACGCAGATAGGAATGAAGTTGTTGGGAAGTTCTTTTTGAAGACGTTCCATAGCCAACATGCCGAGCGGGCAGTTACCACAGCTTGTGCCTGCGTATTCTTCGAGCACAACGCGTTTTGTTGTGCTGAATGCAACGTTTGTGATGGTGCGTTTGATGGTGTATTGATCATCGCCGAGTTTGAGGTTCATAGTGAACTCAACTTCTTTACCAACGGTCAATGGGAGAGGTTTGCTGAATGCAAACTTGTAGGTATTGTCTTTATTGATTTTGAGGCCTGTTTCATTGATAGTGTCAATGATGTTGCCGTCAGAGTCAATAAGTTCGAGGTGAGCGTCATTGTATTCGGCAACTTCTGATTGCACTGCGATGCGACCGAAGATGTCAATGCTGTTTTGAGCAACAACTGTTGTTTCGTTGTCGAGAGCAACAAGATAGCGCATGTCGTGGATAACTTCAACGTCATCAACGAATACTATACTTTGGTCGTAGTTGTCGTTAACAAATGCAATGTAGATGTCTTTACCGGCATATTCAGCAAGTGAAATTTCATTGTCGGTCCAGTCACCGGCCATTGTTTCTTCGTTTTCACCGGGATCTTGCACTTCATCGTAAACCAAGATTTTGTTAGCTTTCAAATCTTCCATTGCGGCAGACGTGAGAGTGTTGTAGTTCTTGGTAGAGGGGATGATGTAGACTTTGAGGTGATCTTGTTTGTATTTGCGGAAACCTTGCGATTTAAATTGCAAGTAACAAGTTTCGTCGGGAATGTAGATAGAGGGAGTTACCATCCAGTCGTCACTTTGTCCGGCAGGATTGTAGCTAGAGTGTGACATTGCTGCTTGATAGGGGTCAGTTGTAGAGTCACCTACATATTGCCACGGTGTTGTTTGTGCTGTGAAGCTATAATCTTGCATTTCTGCTGACGGGGTGAGTTTGTCGCCGTCGTAGAACATGAATTGGCTACCCAAACCGGCGCTGAAGTCTTCGCTGAAGAGCACTTTGTCGTCTGAGCTTACTTCGCGCTCGTAGCTACCTATGTAGTTGAGCACAATTTCTTCGTTCTTGCCTGAACCGCCAAGGTCGGTAACTGCTCCGGCAGGTATTACCACGCGATATTCACTATCTTTGTAGAGATAGAGTGTGGTTGACGGATATACAGTCAATATGTTGCCTGAAACAGAGAGTGAGAGAGTCTCGTATGCTTCTGTTTCGTCGTTGCGATATATTTTTGCTGTAACCTCATCGTCTGTAACTTTGATGTTAGAATCAAAGTAGAGCACAATGTAGCTTGTGTTATAGTCTAATTTGCTAACAGCAGTGTTGGGGGTGGGGTAGATGGTGTTTGCAGCTACCGGAGCGTTTTTGCGTCCGTAGTAGTCAACAGAAATTTCTTTGCTCTTGACATCGGCATCTGTAGCCATGCAAATAGCACCGGCGGGCAATTTCACTGTGTATTTCTCGCCTTCGGTCAATGTTGTGGCGCGGAAGGTTATTGTAACAGCAGAGCCGTCGGTTGAAATATTCATTGAGTTGCGCACCAAATTGCCGTCTTTGTCGAGCAATTGAGCAATTGTTTTGTCATTGTCGGCAAGTGATACGTTGCGGTCAAAGTTGATTGTTACTTTGGCGAGCGATGAAAATTGTGAATTGCTTGTGGGGCTGAAGGTGTAGTTACCGAGCAAGTCAACAGATTCGCAAGCCAAGTGCACGTCTTCTTTGAAAAGATAGTTGCAACCTTGACCAACTTGCGGGTCTGAGAATGCACCGATAAAGCTACCATCAGGTGAGATAGCTACCGGTGTGCCGGTATAATCCAAACCTGTGGCTTCTGAGAAGTTGATGCCGTAGCGTTGTTGAAGTATTTGTGTCATTTCATACCAATACTTACCGCTGCGTATGTAGATGTCGCGCAAGGGCGATGATGCCGGTGTCGCACCATAGATGTTACCGTTATCATCAATACCGTAGCCGAGTATGCCGGTGTCGGTAGCGCTGTTATACATTTCAAACTCTTTGGTGAGCACGTTGTAGCGGAATGCATATTCGCTGTCGCTGGTAGTGATGGCGGTGCCGGTCACATAGTTTCCGCTGGGGCTCACTGTGATGTTGTCAACGTGGTGCAAGCCTGTAGCTTTTTCTAAGAATACATCGCCGTCATATTCAAAACCGATGTAGTCAACCGTTTCTGTTTCACGGTCATATACGTAATAGTTCACGTTGTTCATATCGCAGAACGATAGAACACCGAAAATATAACGTCCGTCGGCTGATATGTTTATAAAGCTGTTTTGGTCTTGGTTTTCACCACTGAGGTCTAAGGTTGGAAGATTATTAAGCGTAACTGTTTTTTGTGTGGTGAGATCCCAAAGCACGGCACCATGTGCGTATTCGCCATACATTTCGCGTCCAACGGCATATTTACCGTCTGCAGTAACAGCATTTGCGCTGGCTGAGATTGCACGTAATGATTTGGTTGGCAGGTTTGTCCATGTTTGTGTGTCTTTTGACCACATAGCACCTTTATTTTTAAAAGTGCCGACTGCCAATTTACCGTCGTTAGTGACGTCAGCCACTGAGCCTTGGTCTGTGGCTTGTGTTGTTGTCACTGTTGTTACCTCATTTGTTTCAAGGTTAACAATTCGCCCTCCTGAAGCAACGTCTTCAAGTCGGTTTTCATAAAACGCATACTTTCCGTTTGGCGTGATACCCAATATAATGTAGCCATTATTGTAGGTATCTATCACCGGAGCCGGAGCTGTGGTTTGTGCAACAGCAATAGTCGCGAAACTCATAGCGGAAAGCAGTGATAATGATAACTTTTTCATTTGGATATAATTGATAATGTAGTAAAATTCTATAATAATCTGTTATTTTTTAGAATTGTGAGAAGCGTGAAATGAGACGCAAATTTACAGAAAAGTCATTGAAATACATAGAAATTCTACATCTTTTTTGAAAAATACTGATAATTATTCATCTTTTGTTAGTATATTTGCAAAAAATTATCAGATATAAATAGCTATTTTGCCCTATGAAATTTCTAAAACTAACCACTTTTCTCATTTGCTGCGTGTTCTCACTCGGCTGCTTCGCTCAGTTACCATCAGTACAACTCAAAAATATTGAAGGTAAAACCGTTGACACAGCTTTGTTGAGCAACGATGGCAAACCGTTTGTTATTAGCTTTTTCGCAACATGGTGCAAACCTTGCAACCGTGAGCTCAAAGCTATTCATGAAGTTTATGCTGACTGGCAAGATGAAACCGGCATGCGTTTGGTGGCTGTCTCTATTGACGAAGCCCAAAATGCTCAAAAAGTGAAACCTTTGGTTGACAGTGAAGGTTGGGAATACGAAGTGCTCCTCGACCCAAACAGCGACTTCTTCCACGCTCTCGGCGGCCAACAAA